>JAOPZU010000318.1 GCA_025963955.1 Solirubrobacterales bacterium | reverse complement strand
CGGTATCCCGCGCCGCGGACGGTCTCGAGGGTCTGGACCCCGAACGGCCGGTCGATCTTCTCGCGGAGGTACCGGACGTAGACGTCGATGACGTTCGACCGATTCTCGTAGCCGCTGTCCCACGCGCCCTCGAGCACCTGCAGCCGCGACAGGACTTCGCCGGGGCGGCGCATGAAGACCTCCAGGACCTGGACCTCCTTGACCGACAGCTCGATGTCGGTCTGCCCGCGACGGACACGGTGGGTCGCCGGGTCGAGGCTGAGATCCCCGACCCGCAGCACGGCGTCCTCGGTCACCGGGGGACGGCGCGCGAGCGCGCGCAGGCGGGCGAGGAGCTCCGCGAAGGCGAACGGCTTGACGAGGTAGTCGTCGGCGCCCGTGTTGAGCCCGGTGATGCGGTCGGCGACCGCGTCGCGCGCGGTGAGCATGAGGATCGGGACCGCGATGCCGTCGGCGCGCAGGCGATCGCAGGTCTGGAAGCCGTCGATCCCGGGCAGGTTCACGTCGAGGCAGATGACGTCGTACGGCGCGGCGGCCGCCATCCACAGCGCGTCCTCACCGGTGTGCGACACGTCGGCCAGCAGGCCCTCGTCGACGAGTCCCTTGCGGATGAGCTGGGCCAGGGGCACCTCATCCTCGACGATCAGGACGCGCATGGCCCGATCATGCCAGCGCCGGCGGCAGGCCGCCGGCGCCGGGAGCGGAGGGCGGCCGCAGCGGCTCAGACCCTCGCCGGCTCGATCATCGCCTCGGGCTTCGTCTCGTCGACCTTGGTGATGCTGAGGTAGACGACGATCGCGAGGATCGTGGCCAGGAAGATGTAGCTCGTGGTGCTCGTCCCGAGTCCGAGACCGCCGTCGGCCTTCGCCTGCGACAGCCAGTCGCCGGTCGACGCGCCGAGCGGCCGCGTGAGGATGTACGCCATCCAGAAGGCGAGCACCGCGTTCAGCCGGAACCGGAAGTGCGCGACCGCGATGATCGCGATGACGCCGCCGAAGAGCAGGATCGACTTGAAGTACCCGAGACCGCTCTTCTCGGCGATGAAGTCACCCGCCGCGGTGCCGAGGGCGAACGTGAAGAGCACGGTCACCCAGTAGAAGGCCTCGCGCTTGGTGGTGTAGATCGTGTGAATCGACAGCGTGCGCTCGCTCGCGTACCACGCCGCGAAGACGACGGCCAGGACGATGGAGAAGATGATCGTCGTGGTCTGCAGGGCGACCCCGTGGTTGTCGGTGAGGTTGTCGGTGATCAGGGTGCCGACGACGCTGATGAGGACGATGCCGGTCCAGTAGAGGAGCGGCACGTAGCGCCGGAAGGCGAACACGAACGCCAGCACGACGATGAGCACCCCACCGGCGTAGTAGGAGAGCGTGGCGAGGCTCAGGTTCTGCGAGGTCGAGAGGTTGTCGGCGCCGGTCTCACCGACCGTCGTGCACAGCACCTTGATGATCCAGAAGTAGATCGTGATCTCGGGGACCTTGTTCAGCATGGTGCGCCCGAGCGATCGGGGTCCGCTCTGCGCTGGGGGCTTGGAGGTGGCAGTGCTCATGCGAAGGGCCTCTCGCGGGTCGTGGTCATGATGCCGCTGACCGTAGGCGCCCAAAATGAACCGGTGATGAGTCTCCGCCCGGTCCCGTGACAGCATTCTCATGCGCTCCGGCGAACGGCCGCTTTACGCTGCCTGGATGCTTCTGGACCGGCCGCGCCTGCTCCGTCGTGTCCCCGTCGTCGCGCTTCTCGGCGGGCTCACGGGGCTGGGGGTTGCCGCGCCGGCGCACGCGACCCTCACGGACGTGGGGACCTACAAGGTGGTCTCGGGCGAGTTCGTCCAGCACGACGAGTACCTGCGCCACGCCGAGTCCCACGACGAGTGCTACGACTCCGTCTTCGATGACAAGGGCACGACGACGACGAAGCTGAAGCCGAAAGCGCGCGACTTCGTGGACGCCAAGCTGACCGGCCACGGCGTGCAAGTCACCGGCTTCCGCTGGTCGGGAACCACGGCGATCGACAGCGACTTCCAGGTGCGCAACGTTCCGGTGGCCGATCCGCCGCCCGGCTGCGTCGGTCTGCCGGCGCCGAAGCCTGGGTCCTCCAGCGGCTGCGGGACCAAGCGTGTGACCGGCTCCTCGATGGTCCTGGTGGCCGACAAGCACCATCGCTTGGAGCCCTTCGGCCCGCTGTACGACGTCGACCCGTTCAGCTCACCCTGCGAGTCCGATTCCCCGTACGCCTCCGTCGTCATCCCCGGGGCGGCGAGCGCCGTCACGAGCAGCGAGGTGATCGAGGGGAAGCGTCGTCAGGTCCTCCACTTCCAGGGAACGGGCACCGACAACGACGTCGCCTCCCTGGTCTCGCTGATTCCGAAAGGCAGCGGATACCACCACGCCAAGGTGACGTGGAAGCTCACGCTGATGCGCGTGGGCGGCTGAAGCGCCGCCGGCGTCTCGACGCTCAGGAGCCCGCCGCTCAGGCTTTGACGACCAGCCGGTAGTCGCGGACGACGCGTCGACCGCCGGCGTCCGCGGCCTGGAGCTCGAGCACCAGAACCACGGACGTGCCGCGCCGGGCGCGGCCCAGCGCGGTTCGTGCCTTCGCGGTGAGCCTGACGGTGACGGTCGCCTGCGCCGTCGTGTTGCCCTTCTTGATCCCGTGCACGTCCGAGCCGGATTTCCTCGTCGTGTGCTTCAGCCTGCGGGCGGTGGGGTTGCC
>JAOPZU010000311.1 GCA_025963955.1 Solirubrobacterales bacterium | reverse complement strand
GGCACGTCGAGGTAGTGGTCGCGGAAGGACGAGTTCTGCTCCGGATCCAACAGCTCCAGCAGGGCCGACTCGACGCCGCCCCCACCGCGCTGGTCCGTGCCCAGCTTGTCGATCTCGTCGATCATGAACAGCGGGTTGGAGGAGCCTGCGTCGCGCAACGCGCGGATGACGGTGCCGGGCATCGCGCCGATGTAGGTCCGGCGGTGGCCGCGGATCTCGGCCTCGTCGCGCATGCCACCCGCGCTGATGCGCTCGAAGCTCCGCCCGAGGGCCCGGGCGATCGAGCGCCCGAGCGAGGTCTTGCCGACGCCGGGCGGTCCGACGAAGCAGAGGATCGAGCCGCGCGCGTCCGCCTTCAGCCGCCGTACCGCGAGGAACTCGACGATGCGGTCCTTCACCTGCTCGATGTCGTAGTGATCCTCGTCGAGGATCGCGCGGGCGCGCCGCAGGTCCAGGTCGTCCTCGGTCTCCACGCCCCACGGCAGGGTGGCCAGCCACTCCAGGTAGGTGCGGATGACGCCGTGCTCGGCGGCGGCGGGGGGCAGCGACTGCAGGCGACCGAGCTCCCGGTCCGCCTGCTTGCGCACGTCGACCGGCAGCGCCACCGCGTCGAGCCGCTCGCGCAGCCGCGCGGCCTCCTCGGTGGACTCGTCGAACTCGCCGAGCTCCGCCTGGATCGCCTTGAGCTGCTGGCGGAGCACGAACTCGCGCTGGCCCTTGTCGATCTCGGACTGGACCTGCGACTGGATCTTCGAGCCGATGTCGATGACCTCGAGCTCGCGGTGCAGCGCCTCCACGAGCTTGCGCAGGCGCACCGTGACGTCGAGCTCCTCCAGCAGCTCCTGCTTCTCCTCGGTCTTGAGCCGTAGCGAGCCCGCGATCAGGTGCGAGAGCGTGGACGGGTCCTCGATGTTCGCGACGGCGATCAGGAGCTCCTCCGGCAGGTACGGGACCTCCTCCACGATGCGCGAGAAGGTGTCCTGCACGGTCCGCATCAGCGCCGTCAGCCTCGTGCTCGGCGTGACGACGTCGGGGAGCTCGGTGACCCCGGCGGCGAGATAGGGCTGCTCCTGCGTGAAGGCGTCGACGCGGACGCGTTGCTGGCCCTGCACGAGGATCCGCAGCGTCCCGTCGGGGACCTTGAGCATCCGGGCGATCGACCCGACCACGCCGACGCGGTAGAGCTCGTCCGGTCCCGGCGTCTCCAGCTCGGGGTCCCGGCTGGCGACCATGCAGAGCATGCGGTTGCCGGCCAGCACGTCGTTCACGAGGGCGACCGACCGCTCCTGCCCGATCGCCAGCGGCGTGAGCGTGTCCGGCAGGGGGACGGTCTCGCGCAGCGGCAACAACGGCAGGGTTGCCGGCACGGGGTGCCCGGCACCGACCGGGACCTGGTGCCCGTCGCGCGCCTCCTCGTCGATCTCGATCACGGGCCCACGTCCTCCTGGAAGCGCTCGGTGACGATCTTCACCTGACGGGTGCGGGGCTCGGGAGCGGCCAGCGGCAGCTCGACCCGCAGGATGCCGTCGCGGTAGCTCGCGCGGGCCTCGTCGCCGACGACGTCGGCACCGAGCGGGATGACGCGGCGGAAGGGGCCGAAGTCGATCTCCAGCTGCTGGTAGACGCGATCCTCCGCTTCGCCGGGGGCGCGGCGGTTGCCGGCGATGACGAGCTCCCGCCCCTCGATCTCCAGGCCGATCTCGTCCGGGTCGATGCCCGCCAGCTCGGCGTGCACGACGGCGAAGGCGCGGCCGTCCCCGTCCCGCCCGCCCGGCGTCTCGTAGAAGACGTCGACGGCCGGGCTGAAGCCGCCGCGGCGGGAGGCGGCGAGGCCCGTGCGGTCCAGGACGTCGCCGAACAGCTCGTCCATCTCGCGGCGCATCCGCTCGAAGTTCGCGAAGAGGTCACGCTCGGGTCGCATCGCCCGATCGTAGAGACCGGGTCGCACCCGGGCGGGCGGGCCGGTCATCCCCCGCGGCGGTCGGGCATCGCTACTCGACGACGTACACGGCGTCCTCGGCGGCCACGGTGACCTCCCCGCCGAACGCCGCGCGCGCCTCGTCGACCGCCCACAGCGCGTCGAGCTCGTCGCTGATGTGCGTCAGGACCAGGCGCCGGGCCCCGGCGCGGGCGGCGTGCTCGCCCGCCTCGCGCGGCGTCAGATGGCCGCGGATGCCGCTGCGCTCCGGGCGGGGCAGCGTGGCCTCGAGCATCAGCAGGTCGGTCCCCTGCGCGAAGGCGACCACCTCGTCGCTCGGGGCGGAGTCGGCGCCGAAGGTGAAGCGGCCGCTCGCGGTCGCGCCGGCGGGCCGCGTGAGCAGGCGCAGGTCGACCGCGCAGGTCGGCAGGTAGTGCGGGACCGCGGCGAAGGACACCTCGATCCCGCCGATGCGGAAGCTGTCGCCCGGCCCGTACTCGGAGAGCGCGAAGGCCTGTTCGACGTGGTCGGGGAACATCCCGCCGCCCTGGCACATCAGCGCGAAGGACTCCCTCGCCCCGTGCGGCGCGTAGAGCGCGGGACGCACGGGCTCGGCGACGCCCGGCCAGCGGTCGACGGGCACCGGCTGCTGGCGCGGAGCGTAGGTCAGGGCGCTCGCGAAGGGCACGAGATCGAAGATGTGGTCCGCGTGCAGGTGCGTGATGAGGACCGCGTCGACCGCGATGTAGTCGCGGTGGCGGCGCAGCTTGCCGAAGACGCCGCAGCCGCAGTCGATCAGGATGCAGGTGCCGGACTCCTCCACGAGGTACCCGCTGCACGCCCCACCGGCGTCCTGCCACGCAGGCGATTTTCCCAGCACTGTGATTCGCACCCTGCCGCCTTTCCTCCGTGACTCGGAGGACCCTACACCGGGCGTCACGAGCGGTCGTGGACCGGGCGGCGTCCGGCGACCGGGCGGCGACTGCGGGCCGCCCGGTCCTCCAAGCCCGGGTCAGGCCGCGACGGCTGCGGGACGCGGCGCGCTCTCGCCGGCCGGCGCGTGCCGGAAGGTCCGCACGGCCGACACCAGCAGCAGGCCGAAACCGACCTTGGCCGTGACGTCGACGATCGCGTAGAGGCCGACCTCCGTGGTCAGCCCGAGCGTCCCCGAGCCCTCGGTCCCCAGCAGCCAGAACACCGGGTAGATGCACCACAGGCCGGTGAGGATGCTCGTCAGCCGTCGGTAGGCGTCCCTGTTGCCGGCCTGCTTGGCGGCCGTGTAGAGCGGCACCCAGAGGGCGTACACGACGCCCGCGAAGAACAGGCAGCCGACCGCGAAGAACAGGTAGCGCGCGCCCTTGTCGGACGCGAGCACGCCGACCAGGCCCGTCACCACCATCAGGACGTCGGCGCCGAGGATCGAGGCGACCAGCGCGGTGCGGTCCCGGCTCTGGCCGTGGCTCGTGATGGACGGCAGGGCGAGCGTGATGAGGCCGAGCAGCAGCAGCGGCGTCGTGATGACCCAGTCCAGGTAGCGGGCGAAGTACACCTCGCGCCCGCCGACCTCCACGATGCCCAGGCCCTGGGACATCGCCAGGTACGAGGTGGCCGCCAGCAGGCAGACCCACATGCTCGTCAGGACGTGGTGCTGGTGCTCACGCCCCGCGGACCGACCCGTGGCGACGATGGCACCCGCGCCGGCGACCATGCCGGCGGTTCCGAGATACAGCCATGTGTCTCTCATTGTGTGCTCCGATGACGGGAGGGTCCGGGTGACCCTCCGATGCCGGGAGTACCGACGGCGCGGGCGCGGCGATGAAGCTCGTCACGCCAGGCCGGCGAGCGAGCACGCCCACTTCGCCCTCGGCGCTCCGGTGACGCATCTCCGAGCGCCGACGGACGTACACCCGGCATGGCCGCGCGCCGCCGACACCGCCATCTCATCCTCGGAGCCGGGGCCTCCGGACTGGCGCTCGCCGCCGGCCTGACGCGCCGCGGTGTGGACGCGGAGATCGTGCTCGTCGACCGCCGCGTCGACGACGCGCGGGACCGGACCTGGGCGGCGTTCGCCGGAGACGGGCTGTGGCCGGCCGGGGCCGAGCGGCGGCGCTTCACCGCCTGGGCCATGCAGCGCGAGGGCGAGGTCGTCCGCGGGAGCTCCCGGCGGCACCCGTACTGCCTGATCGACGCGCCGGCGCTCTTCTCGGGCCTGCTTCACGAAGCCGGCCCGCGGGTGGAGCTGCGGCTCGGGACCGCGGTCCTCGGGGTCACCCGCACCGCGGACGGCTGGGTCGTACGCACCTCCGACGGCGAGATCGAGGCCGACAGCGTCGTCGACGCCCTCGGGCCGTCCTCCCCGCTGCTGGCCGAGCGGCCGCGGGGGCTGTTCCAGCGCTTCACCGGCTTCGAGGTGCAGGTCGAGCATCCTGTCTTCGACCCGGGCACCGCGATGCTCATGGACTTCGACTGGCCGCAGGACCCGAGCGGTGGCGTGCGCTTCTGCTACCGCCTGGCGCTCACCCCCACGCGCGCGCTCGTCGAGGACACGAGCCTCACCGCCGGGCCGGCCCTGCCGACCCATGAGCGCTGGGAGGCCGTCGCCGCGTGGCTCGACGGTCAGGGCGCCGGGGCGGTGGAGGTGCTGCACCGCGAGCGGGCGAGCCTGCCGATGACGGCGACCTGGCCCGCGCACCGCCTGGCGATACCGACCGTCGGCGCGGCCGCCGGGGCGCTGCGGCCGTCGTCGGGGTACGGCCTCGTCCGGCTGCTGCGGCACGCGGAGGCGATGGCCGACGCGATCGCCACGGGCCGGGACCCGCTGAGCGTCCCCGCCCCGGGGCAGGCGTCGCTGCGACCGCTGGACGGGATCTTCCTGCGCGCCCTGCACGACGAGCCCGAACGCTTTCCCGAGGTCTTCGTGGCGATGGCGCGGCGCCTGGACGACGAGGCCTTCGTCCGCTTCATGTCCGACCGGGCGGGTGCCCGTGACGTCGCGCGGATGATCGCCAGCGTGCCGCGGGCGCCGTTCCTCCGCGCTGCGGCGGCGCTGCGGAGCGCGGCGTGAGCCCCGCCCGCGCGGTGCGCCTGCTGCGCGCCGGACCGGCCGGCGTGGCGCTCGCGGTCGCC
>JAOPZU010000308.1 GCA_025963955.1 Solirubrobacterales bacterium | reverse complement strand
CGGGACACTGCTGACGCGCGACAGCCAGATCCTGGCGGAAGGGGACGCCCGCACCCCCGCCACCGACCTGGCCGACGTGGCCCGGGAGACCGTCGGCCAGCTTGGCCCGATCCCGGCCGAGCGGCAGGAGGCGCTGAGCGCCCTCGGCGTGCCCGCAGACGCGAAGGTCGGCATCAGCGGCATGGAGCGCGCCCTCGACGAGCGGCTGCTCGGGACGCCGGGCGGCACCCTCAGCGCGGGCGGGCGCACGCTGGCCACGCGCACCCCCCGGCAGGCCGCGGCGATCCGCACGACGATCGCTCCGTCCGTCGAGCGGACCGCGGTGACGGCCCTGGCCGGGCGCCTGGGCGGTGTCGTGGCCCTCAACCCGCGGACGGGCGAGCTGCTCGCCTTCGCCGGCATCGCCTTCAGCGGCCTGCAGCCCCCGGGATCCACCTTCAAGATCATCACCCTCGTGGGGGCCCTGCAGGACGGCGTCGCGAAGGAGTCGGACACCTTCCCCGTCCAGACGGCCGCGACGCTGGAGGGGGTCCAGCTGTCGAACGCCAACGGCGAGTCCTGCGGCGGCACGCTGGCCAACAGCTTCGCGGAGTCGTGCAACTCCGTCTTCGCGCCGTTGGGGGCGCGCCTCGGTGCCGCCCGGCTCGTGGCGGTCGCCGAGAAGTTCGGGTTCAACGCGCCACCGAGCATCCCGGGCGCGGCGACGTCGACGCTGCCGGCGGCCGCCGACGTCGGGGACGACCTCGCGGTCGGCTCGACCGCCATCGGCCAGGGCGAGGTGCAGGCGACCGCCCTGCAGATGGCGTCCGTGGCGGCGACGGTCGGCCTCGGGGGCCGCAAGCCGCGCCTCACCGTCGCGATGGACGAGCGCGTGGACAACACGAAGCTCAAGCCGGTCCTCGATCCGTCCGCCGCCCGCCTGGCGGGCCGGCTGATGCTCGACGTGGTGCGCTACGGCACCGGGACCGCCGCCGCGCTGCCGGGCGTGCAGGTGGCGGGCAAGACGGGCACGGCGGAGCTCGAGTCCACCAGGGACTGCCAGCCCGTGGAGGACGACCCCGAGAGCTGCCAGGACGTGTCGAACACGGCCGACACCGACGCGTGGTTCGCGGCCTTCGCCCCCGGCGGCTCGACTCGCGGCGGGGCGGTCACCCCGCGCGTGGCGGTCGGCGTGATGCTGGTCCGCGCCGGGGCGGGCGGCGACGTGGCCGCCCCCGTGGCGCGTCAGGTCCTGCAGTCCGCGCTCGGCCGCTGAGCGCGGGACCGGGCCGAGCGGCCCGGCGGCCTACACGTCGATGCGGATCTCGCCCTCGTCGCCGTCGGGCGCCTTGATCGTGAGCCGCAGCGGACGGTTGTCCAGGGTCGTGTTCGTGACCTTGAAGAGCACGAGCTTGCCCTGCGTCGGACCCATCGCGGCGGCCTCGTTGCTGTGCGGGAAGAGGTCCCCGGACGTGAGCGTCGTCGGGGCGTAGCCGACCAGGCTCGTGGTGGGCACCGGGAAGTAGGTGTCGTCGATCGTGTCCGTGAGCGTGAAGTCCGCGGCCGTCTTGACGGAGGACTTGCTCGGGTTCTTCACGCGGAGGAAGACGCCGAACCAGACCTCGTCGCTCTTCAGGCCGCCCTGCACCGGCGGGATGCCCTTCAGGTAGTCCCGGTCCTCCACGTCCGTCGGGTTCAGCTGGCGGCTGATCTGCACCTGGTACTGGAGCTTGCCGATGGTCACGTAGGTGCCCTCGGACTCGGCGTTCTTCTGCGGGCCGTCGTCACCGCAGGCCGCGAGGCCCCCGGTGAGGGCCACGGAGGCGAGGATGGGCAGGGCCAGGCGACGGAGCTTCATGACGCGCGGGAGATTACCTAGCGGAGCGGTGTGCCGGTCGCCGGCTTCCGTGCCCCGCCGGCGATGCTGGCGCGCTTGCCGCGGCCGCGGTCCTCCTCGAGGATGCCGGCGAGACGGCGCAGGCCCTTGCCGAACCGCCGCTTGTAGAAGCCGCGGCGGTCGAAGAGCTTGTCCGACGGGAGCTTGCCCTCGGTCTCGAAGGTGACGCTGACGCGGCAGTCGCCCGCGCCCTGGGGCTCGAGCTCGTACACCGTCACCGTGCGGATGCGGTTGTACTTGCCCCCGCGGCCGGCGAGGACCAGGCGCCGCGGGGCGTCGACCTCGAGCACGGTCTGGTCGACCCACGGGAAGCGGTTGCCCCGCATGTGGACCTTGTAGCGGATCCCCGCGCCGGCCCCGTAGGTGTCCTCGCGCGTGAGGTGCCACTCCGAGGTGAAGTGGTCGAGGAACTCCGGGTGGTTCGCCACGTCCGCGAGGTACTCGAAGACCTCGCCGACGGGCCGGGACACCAGGACGGACTGGGTGATCGGATCCATCGCGGCGCAGTCTACCCGCGGTGCTCCCGTGAGCCGCTCCGGGGGCCGCCGCGGGGCGCCGCCGGCCCGCTCAGGCCGCGGTGCGCGGACGCAGCCGCACGCTCTGGCCCCGTTCGCTGTGGCGCACGAGGTCCGTCGTGATCGGCTCCTGCTCCCGCGCGGGACGGCACAGCGCGCAGACGGTCTCGCCGCGCGGGTACCGGTGCACCCGCTCGCCGATGAGCGGCGTGCGCCCGCAGTCGGCGCAGGAGTGCCGGCACGCCGTCAGCTCCCCCACGCTCTGCTTGAGCAGCTGGCGCTCGAGGTCACGTTCGTGGAGTCCGAGGAGCGGGCGGAGCATGTCCGCCTTCTTCGCCCCCGGGCGCCCGGCTCCTCCCGGGGAGCCCGGCGCGCAAGGGCGTTTGCGCGCTCCGGGCCGAGGGTACCCCCGCCGTCGAGGTCAGCCCGGACACCGACGGTCGGCGGCGATTTAGTCACTGCTTACGACCGGGGACGATCCTCACCCCACTGCGGTCGGCAAGCACGGTCCGACCGTGCGAGAGGAGACGGTCGAATGGATGCTTTGACGTCGGGCACCATGGCAGGCACCGGGTCGTTCCGGTGCGAGAACTGCGGATACGTGGTGACGCTCGCCGCGACCGAGACGCTCGGCGCGTGCCCGAGCTGCGGGCAGAAGGACTACGCCCGCGCGTCCCTTTTCGCCGCGGGCCGCTTCCAGCGTCGCGCCGCGGCCGGTCTCAGCGAGCACGACGAGCTGATGGCCCGGGCCCGGGAGCTCACCCACCCCGAGGTCACTGCCCACGTCGCCTTCCTCGACGGCGAGGACCTGCGCGTGGTCCCGCTCGCGGCGGAGACCACACGCATCGGGCGGACGCTGAGCGCGGAGATCCGCTTCGACGACCCCACCGTCTCCCGCCGCCACGCGCTGCTCGTCCGCCGCGAGGACGGCCTGCACGTGCTCGACGACCGTTCGCTGAACGGCGTCTTCGTCGACGGCGAGCGCGTCAGCAGCCGGCCGCTGGTGGACGGCGACGAGATCGTCGTGGGCCGCCACCGGCTGCTCGTCCTGGTGGACGACACGCTCGAGCAGCCCGCGCTCGTGGACGCCGGCCTGTCGGGCAGCTCGGCGAGCTGAGCCCCCGCTGCCGGACCCCCCGGACGTCCGTGCCGGCGCCCCCGCGAGAGGTGGGTGCCGGGCGCTTCCGCGATACTCCGGCCCGTGGCCGACAAGATCGCGATCCTCTCCCAGAAGGGCGGCACCGGGAAGACGACGACGGTGCGCACCCTCACCGACGTCCTCCGGCTGGCCGGGCTGAAGGTCCTGGCGATCGACCTGGATCCCCAGGGCAACCTCTCGGACTACTTCGACATCCCGCCGGAGGCGGAGCCGACGATCGCCGAGGTGCTCACCGGGAAGGCGAAGGCCGGTGCTGCGATCCACCAGGACGTCATCCCCGCGAACCTGACCCTGGCCGAGGCCGAGCTGCAGCTCGCCGGCAAGATGGGCCGCGAGCTGACCATGCGCAAGGCGCTGCGCGAGGTCGAGGAGCCGTACGACGTGATCCTCATCGACTGTCCCCCGGCGCTCGGGCTGCTGACCGTCAACGCGCTGGTCGCCGCGGACTACGCCCTGGTCTCCTCGGAGGCGCAGTACTTCGCGCTGCAAGGGGTGGAGCAGGCGCTGGAGGTCATCGACCTGGCCCGCGACGGCCTCAACCCCGGCCTGACCTGGCTCGGGGTGTTCTTCAACATCGCCGACATGCGGACGGTCCACTCGCGGGAGGCCTTCGCCTCGCTGCGGGAGCACGTCGGGGACAAGCTGTTCGACACGACGATCCGCTCGTCCATCGCCTACGCCGGCAGCGCGGAGCGCGCGGTCTCGATCCTGGACTACCGCCCGGACCTCGCCGGCGACTACCTGCTGCTCGGCGACGAGGTGCTGCGGCGCCTGGGCCGGGAGGACGCCCGCGGCCGGCTGGCCGAGCACCTCCCGGCGGTCCCGGCGCCCGAGTAGCGGCCGCTCACGTCACCGCGGTCACCTGCGCGCCCATCGTCTCCAGCGGCGCGCGCAGCACCCGGGCCCACCCCTCCGCCTCGCCGCGGAGCGCGTCCATGAGCGCCGGGGTCTGCTCGTAGTGGGACCAGAAGAGAACCGTCGGCCCGGCTCCGGAGATCGTCGCGCCGAGCGCCCCCAGGGAGGCCGCCCGCTCGACGAGGTCCATCGACCGCGGGAACAGGTGCGCCCGCCGCGGCTGGTGCAGCCGGTCCTGGAGACCGCGGGCGATGAGGTCGTAGTCGGACGTGGCCAGGCCGAGGACGAGCAGCGCGACGTGCGCCGCGTTGAAGACGGCCTCCCCCATCGGCACCTCGGCAGGCAGCGCGGCGCGGGCGAGCTTCGTCCGCACCGCCTCGTCGGGCACGAGGACCACGGTCTCCAGGCCCGTCGGCGCGTCGATGCGGGTCGACGTGCCGTCCGCGCAGATCGCCACGCCGCCGTGGAGGGCGGCGGCGACGTTGTCCGGGTGCCCCTCGAGCTCGGTGGCGTGCGCGAGCAGGTCGGCGTCCAGCTCGAACAGGCTGTCCGCGGCGACGAGCCCGGCCACGTAGGCCGCGGCGCTCGTCCCCAGCCCCCCGCTGAGCGGGATCCCCGAGCTGATGCGGAACTCGAACCCGTCGGCGGGGTGCAGCGCCTCGAAGGCGCGCACGCAGAGGTTGCGGCGGTCGGTGGCGATCGGCAGGTCGGTGACCACCGCGAACGTCCCCGTCTCCACCACCTCGAGCTGCATGTGGAGCGCCAGGGCGGCGGCCAGGACGTCGAACCCCGGGCCGAGGTTGGCGGAGCTGGCGGGGACCTTGACGGTGCGGCGACGCTGCATCGGCGGACCGTACCGGGCGCATCCGGACCACGGGGATCCGGGGGTTCTACGCTGGGGGCATGCGAGCGATCTGGAACGACACCGTCATTGCCGAGTCCGACGACACCGTGGTCGTCGAGGGGAACCACTACTTCCCCATCAGCTCCCTGAAGGAGGGAGCGTTCACCGAGACGCCGACGACGTCCGTCTGCCCCTGGAAGGGCACCGCGAACTACTACACGGTCACGGTCGACGGCCAGGAGAACAAGGACGCGGCGTGGTACTACGTCGAGCCGAAGGACGCGGCCAAGGAGATCAAGGACCGCGTGGCCTTCTGGAAGGGCGTGACCGTCAGCGAGTAGGGGGCTCGAGGCCCGCCCGTGGCCGTCCCGGTCGCCGCCGTCGCGGGCCGGTACGGCTAGCCCAGGACCGCCTTCTCCACCGCGCTCAGGTTCGGCTCGCAGGGCAGGACGGAGCCGGTCTGCTCGAGGGCGGTCTGCGGGTCCTTCAGGCCATGGCCGGTGAGGACGCAGGCGACCGTCTCCGCGCCGTCCGCGCCGAACTTCAGCAGGCCGGCGACCGAGGCGGCGCTCGCCGGCTCGCAGAAGACGCCCTCCATGGCGGCGAGCAGGCGGTAGGCGTCGAGGATCTCCTCGTCGGTGACGGCAGAGATGCGCCCGTTCGACTGGGTCATCGCCGTCATCGCCTCCTCCCAGCGGGCCGGGTTGCCGATCCGGATGGCGCTGGCGACGGTCTCCGGCTTCTCGACGCGCAGGCCGGACACGAGCGGCGCGGCGCCCGCGGCCTGGAAGCCGAACAGCCGCGGCGCGACGCCCGCCTCCTGGAAGCCCTCCCAGTAGGCGGTGATGTTGCCCGCGTTGCCGACCGGGATGCACAGCGCGTCGATCTGGCCGAGCTCCTCGACGAGCTCGAAGCCCGCCGTCTTCTGCCCGGCGATGCGGTACGGGTTGACCGAGTTGACCAGGGCGATCGGGTGCTTGTCGGTCAGCTCGCGGACGAGCTCGAGCGCTTCGTCGAAGTTGCCGCGCAGCGCGATCACGCGGGCGCCGTGCATGAGCGCCTGGGCGAGCTTGCCCGTGGCGATCTTGCCGTCCGGGACGATCACCGCGCCGCGCAGGCCCGCGCGCGCCGCGTAGGCCGCCGCACTGGCCGCGGTGTTGCCCGTCGAGGCGCAGATGACGGCTTCGGAACCCTCCTTGACCGCCTGCGTGACCGCGCAGCACATGCCGCGGTCCTTGAACGACCCCGTCGGATTGGCGCCCTCGATCTTCAGGTACACCTGCGCCCCGACGCGCTCGGAGAGCCACTGGGCGTGGACGAGCGGCGTGGAGCCCTCCATCAGCGTGACGATCGGGTCGTCCGCCTCGAAGGGCAGGCGATCGAGGAAGCGGTGGATGAGGCCGGGATGACCGTGCCCGCCGCGCTGGGCGCAGGGCGGTCCGGAGGGGTAGGACGTGCTCACTCGAAGGTCTCCTCGATGACGCGGATGACGCGGGGGCGGCCGCGGACGAAGTCCAGGCCGGCGATCAGCTCGACCGCGGCGAGCATGCGCGACTCCAACAGGGGGTGGACGACCATGACGAGCCGGGCGTTCCCGCCGAGCCCCTTCTGCACGACCGATTTCACGGACGCGCCCTGCAGCCCGAGGATCTGCGCGACCTGGGCGAGCACACCCGGCCGGTCGGCCACCTCGAGGTGGATGTAGAACGCCGACTCGACGTCCTGGATGATCGCGAGCGACTCTGTCGTCTCCGGCGTGGAGGCGGGCGGGATCATCGCGCTGATGACGTCACCCAACACGGCGCTCGCGGTCTGCGGGCCGCCTGCGCCGGGGCCGGACATGGTGATCTCGGTGATCGCCTCGGACTCGACGGTGACCGCGTTGTACGGACCGCTCACCGACGCGAGCGGATGCCCGCCGTAGAGGAACGCCGGGTGGACGCTGACGCTGATGCCGCCCGCGACCCGCTCGGCGGTCCCGAGGAGCTTGAGGCCCAGGCCGAGGTCCCGCGCGTAGGCCATGTCGTCCCCCGTGAGGTGCTCGATGCCCTCGTAGGTCACGTCGTCGATGTGGACCGGGGTGTCGAACGCGAGCCGTGCGAGGATCGCCATCTTGGCGGCGGCGTCCTTGCCGTTGACGTCGTCCGTCGGGTCGGCCTCCGCGTAGCCCAGGGCCTGCGCCTCCTTCAGCGCCTCGTCGTACGTCGCGCCGGTCTCGGCCATCCGCGTCAGGATGAAGTTCGTCGTCCCGTTGACGATGCCGATGACGCGGTCCACGTGGGCCCCGGCCAGCGACTCCTGCAGCACCCGGATGACCGGGACGACGCCCGCGACGGCGGCCTCGAAGCGCAGCTGCACCCCGTGCTCGCGCGCCGCGGCCCACAGCTCCTCGCCGTGGTGGGCGAGCAGCTGCTTGTTGGCGGTGACGACGTGCTTGCCGGCGGCCATCGCCTGCAGGACGTAGGTCCGGGCGGGCTCCAGGCCGCCGATGAGCTCGGCGATGAGGTCCGCGCCCTCGAGCACGTCCTCGAAGCTCGTGCCGTTGGAGCGCGTGTGCACCCCGGTGATGACCGGGCGCATGCCGGTCACCGACGCGATGTGGTCGGCGCGGCCGGGCAGCAGCTCGGCGAGCGCACCGCCGACGGTGCCGTGGCCGATGAGTCCGATCCGGAAGGGCTTCGGGTCCTCGGGTCCTGCGGGCTCAGACGTCACGGCTGAAGAGGTCCTCTCGGGTTTCGCGGCGGACGACGACGCGGGCGTCGCCGTCCTTGACGAAGATCACCGGCGGCCGGGGGCTGCCGTTGTAGGTGTTGGCCATCGCATGACCGTAGGCGCCGGTGACCGGGGTGACGAGCACGTCGCCCACCCGCGGTGCGTTCAGGCGCGCGTCGCGCACGAGGACGTCACCGGACTCGCAGTGCTTGCCGGTCACGTGGGCGAGGACGTCGTCCGGCGCGTCCTCGCGCGTCCGCATCCGGGACACCACGTCGATCTCGTAGCGGGCGTCGTAGAGCATCGGCCGCAGGTTGTCGGACATGCCGCCGTCCACGGCGACCCAGTTCACGACGTTCTGCTTCACGGACTGCACGGTGTACAGGGTGACGGTCGAGCGGGCGGTGAGCGCGCGGCCCGGCTCGTCGATGACCGTCTTGCCGGGTCCGAAGAGCTCCTCGACCATGCGGACCTTCGCGATGGCGTACTCCTCGATGCTCGGCGGCTCCGGGCCGTCCGTCGTGTACTGGACCCCCAGCCCGCCGCCGAGGTTGTACACGGGGAAGTCGCCGAGCTCGCTGACCGCGCGCAGTGCCGCGCCGAAGGGGGCGAGCTCCATGATCTGCGAGCCGATGTGGAAGTGGATCCCGCGCAGCTCGACGTTCGGGTCGGCCTGCAGGCGGCGGACCGCGTGCGCGGCCTCCGGCAGGTTGAAGCCGAACTTCGTGTTGGGACCGCCCGTGGAGATCGACGGGTGCGTGTCCGGGCTGACGCCGGGCGCGACGCGGATCAGGACCGCCTGGCGCCGGCCGCGCTCGGCGAGCAGCCGGGTGAGGCGGTCGATCTCGTCGTGGTTGTCCACGACGATCGCCCCGATGCCGGTGTCGATCGCGAAGGAGAGCTCCTCCTCGGACTTCGCGTTGCCGTGCAGGTGGATGACCGCCGGGTCGAAGCCGCCGCGCAGCGCGCTCGCCAGCTCGCCCCCGCTGGCGACGTCGCAGCCGATCCCCTCCTCCGCCAGCACCCGGTAGACCGCGGTGCAGGGGAAGGCCTTGGAGGCGAAGACGACCTGCGCGGTCGGGCTGGCCGCGCGGAAGGCCTCGACGAACGCCTGCGCGCGGGTCCGCAGGTCCTGCTCCACCACGACGTACGCCGGGGTCCCGAACTCCGCGGCGAGCTCGAGGGCGTCGCAGCCGCCGAGCTGCAGGCGCCCGCGCTCGTCCAGCTCGGTCCCGAGCGGGTAGATCGGGGTCAGGCGCGGGTCGAGGTGGACGGCGGGCATGGCGGCGGGGATCATGCCACGCCATGCGTGTCGTCCACGGCCAGCCACCCAGCGCGACGGGGGTGCATCACGGTCTGGCCTGGGCCCGGTTCGACCCGCCCGGCACCGTCCTGGGCGCGGTGCTGGTCCTCCACGGCGCCGACTCGGTCAAGGAGAACCAGTTCGACTTCGCGCGGGCCGCGTCGCTCGCGGGCCTGGTGGCGGTCGGCTTCGACGCCCGCGGTCACGGCCAGAGCGGCGGCGAACTCGGCGGCGG
>JAOPZU010000302.1 GCA_025963955.1 Solirubrobacterales bacterium | reverse complement strand
CCTCAGTCCGAACTTCGGCCCCTGTCACGACTGGTCACCTTGCAACGCGGGGTCGACTTGCCGTTTGACGATCGCAGGGAGGGTCCCTATCCCGTGGTGACGACGGGCGGGATCGTCGGGACTCACGACCGCTCAATCGCGGCCGGCCCGGGAGTCATCATTCGACGATACGGGTCTGCTAGTAAAAGCGCGGCTAATCAAAACGTTTACTGGCTTGAATCGGACTACTGGCCGCACAACACAACACTTTACGTAAAAGACTTCAAAGGCAACAGGGCCAAGTATATTTACTACCTTCTGCGCACTTACCCCTACGACCGGCTCCATGCACGATCGGCAATCCCCGGGGTCAATCGCAATGATATGAAAGGGGACGCCATGCCTTGGATGCCCCCCGAGCAACAGGACGCCTGCGTCGCACATTGCGACACCTTAGTGTCGGAGACCCGACGAGCAAGCCGCTTTCTGACTCAGGCAATCGAACTCTTGACTGAGCGAAGAGTTGACTTGATAACGGCCGCCGTTACTGGGCAGTTCGACGTTACGACGGCTCGGGCGGTGGCGTGATGGCGGGGCACACCGAAGCGGACTTCGAGGCCGCGATCGAGTCACATCTCCTCGCCAACGGCTGGCGTCACGGCACCTCGACCGACTACGACGTCTCGCTCGGGCTCGACCCGGTCCAGCTAACCGGTTTCCTGCAGCAGACCCAGCCGGCGGCGTGGGCGAAGCTGACGCAGCTGCACGGGTCGGCCATCGTCCCGAAGGTCTCCAAGCGGATCGCGAACGAGCTCGACGCGCGCGGCGTCGTCCACGTCCTGCGGAAGGGGCTCAAGCTTGACGGTCAGCACCTGCAGTTGGCTTTCTTCCGGCCCACCTCCGGGCTGACCCCGGAACTGGCAAAGCAGTACGCGGCCAACCGGCTGGTGGTCTACCGGCAGCTGCATCACAGCGAGACCGCACCGGGCCAGTCGCTGGACCTGATGCTCGCCGTCAACGGCATCCCGGTGGCCACCGCGGAGCTAAAGAACCAGTTCACCGGTCAGGGCGTCGCGCACGCCATGGCCCAGTACCGCAACCCGGCCCAGCGCCGCCCGGCGGACCGGATCTTCGCCAAGCGGTGCCTGGCGCACTTCGCCGTCGACCCCGACTCGGTCTTCATGACCACCAAGCTGGCCGGTGGGTCGACGGTCTTTCTGCCTTTCAACCGCGGCACCGCCGTCGACGACACCCACGCCGGCGGAGCCGGCAACCCGCCGAACCCAACTGGCCACCGAACGGCCTACCTGTGGGAAGAGGTCTGGGCCCGGGACATCTGGCTGGACCTGCTACACCGCTACGTCCAGGAGGACGTCACCAAGGCCGGCCGCGCGATCACCTTCCCCCGTTACCACCAGTGGCGGGTGGTGGAGAAGCTCACCCGGCACGCCGCGACGCACGGCGCCGGGCACAGCTACCTGCTGCAGCACTCCGCCGGGTCGGGGAAATCCAACTCGATCGCCTGGCTCGCTCACCGGCTGGCCGACCTGCACTCCCCCAGCGACCCAGCGGCGCTGGCCGACGACGCCGGTCTCGGCCCCGACGAGCTGGTGTTCGACAAGGTCGTCGTCATCACCGACCGCCGCGTCCTCGACCAGCAGCTGCAGGCCACCATCTCCGGTTTCGAGCACGTGCAGGGCCTGCTGCAGCGCATCGACCAGGACTCCCAGCAACTGCGCGCGGCCCTGCTCGACGTGAAGACGAAGATCATTATCACCACGCTGCAGAAGTTCCCGGTCATCTCCTCCGACGTGGCCGTGCAGGACAAGCGAGTAGCGGTGATTGTCGACGAGGCGCACTCCTCGCAGTCCGGCGACGCCGCGCAGAGCGTGAAGAAGGTGCTCGGTTCGAGCGATCCCTTGGCCGCCGCCGAGGCTGAGGCCGCCGGCACGGAGGCCGCCGCGCCGGACGAGCAGGACGAGATCGTCGCGGCCGCGAAGGTGGTCCAGCAGGCGGCCGAGGCCCGCGGTCGGAGCAAGAACTTGTCGTTCTTCGCCTTCACGGCCACGCCGAAGGGCAAGACGCTCCAACTGTTCGGCACTCCCCGCGGCGAGGCGGGCACGACCGTCTACCAGCCCTTCCACCTGTACTCGATGCGCCAGGCCATCGAGGAGGGCTTCATCCTCGACGTGCTGGCCAACTACCTCACCTACAAGCGCTACTACCGGCTGGCCAACGGCCTGACCAGCGACGACCCGGAAGTGGAGAAGGGCAAGGCCGCGGTCGCGCTGGCGCGCTTCGTCGACCTGCACCCCTCCAACCTCGACCAGCGCGCAGAAATCATCGTCGAGCACTTCCGCACCGTCACCGCCACCAAGATCGGCGGCAGCGCCAAGGCGATGGTGGTGACCAAGAGCCGGCTGCACGCCGTCCGCTACCACCAGGCCATCGCGCGCTACCTGGACAAGAAGCAGTACACGGGCATCCGCGCGATGGTGGCCTTCAGCGGGGCCGTGGTCGACCCGGATGTGCCCGGGTCGTCCTTCACCGAGAGCAGCATGAACGACTTCCCGGAGTCCCAGACCCAGCAGCGCTTCCACGACGAGGGGCAGCTGCTGATCGTCGCGGAGAAGTACCAGACCGGCTTCGACGAGCCGCTGCTGCACACCATGTACGTGGACAAGAAGCTCGAGGGCGTCAAGGCCGTGCAGACGCTGTCGCGGCTCAACCGGATCGCCCCGGGCAAGGAGGACACCTTCGTCCTGGACTTCGTGAACACCGCGGAGGACCTGCGCGAGCAGTTCGCGCCGTTCTACGAGTCCAGCTGGACCGAGGAGACTGACCCGAACCTGCTCTACAACCTGGTCACCCGCATCACCGACCACCACGTCATCGACCCGGAGGAGCAGCAGCGGGCCGTCGCCGCCTACCTGCTCGGCGACAAGACCTCCCACGCCGTCGTGACGGCCAACGTCGATCCCGCCGTCACCCGGGCGGCCAACCTCGCCGACCACGAACTGACCGACCTCCGGGACGCGCTCAAGGCCTTCGTCCGCGCCTACGCCTTCCTCGGGCAGGTCATGAAGTTCACCGACGTCGAGCTCGAGA
>JAOPZU010000265.1 GCA_025963955.1 Solirubrobacterales bacterium | reverse complement strand
ACGCCGTCGCGGTCGCCGAGGTAGACGTTGTCGCCCATCCCGATCTCGTCGCCGTAGTAGAGGACCGGCGAGCCCGGCAGCGAGAACAGGAGCGCGGTCATCAGCTCGATCTCGTCGCGCCCGTTGTCCAGCAGCGGGGCGAGGCGCCGGCGGATGCCGACGTTGATCTTCATCCGCGGGTCCTTGGCGTACTCGCCGTACATGTAGTCGCGCTCCTCGTCGGTCACCATCTCGAGCGTCAGCTCGTCGTGGTTGCGGAGGAACAGACCCCACTGGCAGTTGTCCGGGATCGCCGGGGTGCGGTCGAGGATCTCGATGACCGGCGTGGCGTCCTCCCGGCGCAGCGCCATGAACATCCGCGGCATGAGCGGGAAGTGGAAGGCCATCTGGCACTCGTCGCCGTCGCCGAAGTACTCCACGACGTCCTCGGGCCACTGGTTGGCCTCCGCGAGCAGCACACGGTCCGGGTACTCCTCGTCGATCGTCTTGCGCAGGCGCTTGAGGTAGGCGTGGGTCTCCGGGAGGTTCTCGCAGTTCGTGCCGTCCCGGGCGTACAGGTAGGGCACGGCGTCCAGGCGGAAGCCGTCCAGGCCGAGGTCCAGCCAGAAGCGCAGCGCGTCCAGCATCGCCTCCTGGACCTCGTCGTTGTCGTAGTTGAGGTCGGGCTGGTGGGAGAAGAAGCGGTGCCAGTAGTACTGGCCGGCGACCGGGTCCCAGGTCCAGTTGGACGGCTCGGTGTCCGTGAAGATGATCCGCGCGTCCGTGTAGAGCTGATCGGTGTCCGACCACATGTACCAGTCGCGCTTCGGGTCCTCCGGCGAGGAGCGGGACGCCTGGAACCAGGGGTGGTCGGAGGAGGTGTGGTTGACCACGAGGTCGGCGATGACGCGCATCCCGCGCTGGTGGGCGGCCTCGACGAACTTGCGGAAGTCCTCGACCGTCCCGTAGTCCGGGTGGATCTCGTTGTAGTCGGAGATGTCGTAGCCGCCGTCGCGCAGCGGGCTCGCGTACATCGGCAGCAGCCAGATGCAGTCCACCCCGAGCCAGGCGAGGTAGTCGAGCTTCTGGGTCAGGCCGATGAAGTCGCCCGAGCCGTCGTCGTTGCCGTCGAAGAAGCCGCGGAGGTGGATCTCGTAGAAGACCGCGCGCTTGTACCAGAGCGGATCGTGCTCGAACCAGCGCTGCGGATCCGCGTGCGTGTCGTCGGCCTGGTGCCCGGTGACCTCGTGGCTCTCGGCCGCCGCGGCGGGGACCGCGGAGGCGGACGTGCTGCCGTCGCGCGCGGCGCTCATGCGGCCAGCACCGTGAAGACGTGGGCCTGCTTCTGCCCCGGAACCAGCCGGACGTAGTTCTCCCCGAGGCGCCAGTGGTACTCGGCGCCGTCCAGGAGGTCGCGGACGGTGAAGGCGGGCGGGGCCCCGGTGGTGGCGGTGACGGTGATCGTGCCCTCCTGGGCGTGGTGGGGATTCAGGTTCACGACGGTGATGACGAGGTCGCGGCCGGCTCGTCGCGCGTACGCGATGAGCTCGTCGCTCGTCGTCGGCAGGAACTCCAGGCCGCGGAGCTGCTGCAGCGCCGGGTGTGCCCGGCGCGCGTGGTTCAACGCGGCGACCATCGGCAGCAGCGGCCCGTCGAGGGCGCGTTCGTGCGCCTCGTACTTCTCCGAGTTGAGGTACTCCTCCGAGCCCGGGCGCACCGGCGTGCCCTCGAAGTGCTCGAAGCCGGAGTAGATGCCGTAGCTCGGCGACAGCGTCGCGGCGAGGACCAGGCGCGCCTCGAAGGCCGGCGGTCCGCCGTGCTGCAGGTACTCGTGGAGGATGTCGGGCGTGTTGGCGAAGAAGTTCGGGCGGTAGAAGTCGGGCGTCTCGTGGACGAGCTCGACCAGGTACTCCGTCAGCTCGTGCTTGGCGTTCTTCCAGGTGAAGTACGTGTAGGACTGGTTGAAGCCCGCCTTGCCCAGCGCGCGCATCATCGCGCGCCGCGTGAAGGCCTCCGCCAGGAAGATCACGTCCGGGTGCTCGGTGCGGACGCGGGCGATGAGCCACTCCCAGAAGGCCAGCGGCTTGGTGTGCGGGTTGTCGACGCGGAAGACCTTCACGCCGCGCTCCACCCAGCCGACCGTGACCTCGAGCAGCGCGTTCCAGAGGCTCTCCCAGTCGGAGCAGCCGAAGTCCAGGTTGTAGATGTCCTGGTACTTCTTGGGCGGGTTCTCGGCGTACTTCAGGGTGCCGTCGGGGCGGTGGTGGAACCACTCCGGGTGCGCCGTCAGCCACGGGTGGTCGGCCGAGCACTGGAAGGCCAGGTCGAGCGCGAGGTCGATCTCGTGCTCCTGGCAGGCGCGCACGAGCGCGTCGAAGTCGGCGAAGGTGCCGAGCTCCGGGTGGAGCGCCTCGTGGCCGCCCTCGGAGGCGCCGATCGCCCACGGACTGCCGGGGTCGTCCGGGCCGGCGGTGAGCGCGTTGTTGGGGCCCTTGCGGTTCTTGCGGCCGATCGGGTGGATCGGCGGCAGGTAGAGCACGTCGAAGCCGAGCTCGGCGAGCTGCGGGACGACCTCGGTCGTCCCCTTCAGGCCACCCCAGGAGCGCGGGAAGAGCTCGTACCAGCTGCCGAAGAGGGCCACGCGGCGGTCGGCGTCCAGGGCGAGCGGCGGGTCGAGGCTCGCGGCCCGGCTGCGGTCCGGGAAGCGGTCGGCGGCGGCGATCGTCGCCTCGTCGAGCGCGGAGCGCACGCGGTCGTCCTGCCCGCGCTTGGCGTCCCCCACGGCCTTCGCGGCGGCCCGGAGCAGGCGCTTGTCGGCCTTGGTCGCGCGGTCCGCGGCCGCGTTCAGCAGCAGCGCGCCCTCGGCGAGCTCGCTGCCGAGATCCTCCTGACCGCCGTCGAGCTTGCGGTGCAGCTCGTGGCGCCAGGACGCGAGCTGATCGACCCACGCCTCGATGGTCCAGACCCAGCGGCCGAGGACGTCGACCGCGATCTCGCCCTCCCAGTTGTCCCCGTCGATGTGCGCGTCGACGTGCCGCAGGGGCGCCTCCCGCCAGGCGGTCTGGCCCGGCGCGAGCCAGCGGACGACGGCGCGGACGACGTCGTGGCCGTCCGCGAAGATCTCCGCGGACACCGGCAGCGTCTCCCCGATCGTGCGCTTGGCGGCGTAGCGTCCACCGTCCAGGACGGGCTGCGGATCGCGGATCGTGATGCGCGAGGGCGCAGGCTTCGGAGCCTCAGGTGTGGAAGGGGGGCGCACGGGCATCTTGTCCTCTCTATCCAGATTCACACGGTCCTCAACGTCGGAGCCAGGTTGTTCACGAGATCCAGCGGCGTCCAGTTGCACATCACCTCGCTCCCCGGAGGACGCCTCGGTCCGGAGGCCTACGCGTGGGTCGACTGGCTGTCAGAAGCCGGACAGTCATGGTGGCAGGTCCTCCCCGTCGGTCCCCCGGACCGGCACGGCTCGCCGTACAAGTCGAGCTCGGCGTTCGCCGCCTGGCGGGGGCTGCTGGAGGACCCGAAAGCGCCCGTGTCGGCGGAGGAGCGCGACGCCTTCGTGGAGGCCGAGTCCGCGTGGATCGGCGCGTGGGCCGAGCACGGCGGCGGCCGCCGGGCGATCGACGACCAGGTGCGCTTCGCGCGCGAGTGGTCGGCCCTGCGCGCGCACGCCGCCGACCGGGGCGTGCGCATCATCGGCGACGTGCCGATCTACGTCGCGCCGGGGAGCGCCGACCACCTCGCGCACCCCGAGCTCTTCCGCGACGACCTGGTCGCCGGGGCCCCGCCCGACGCCTACTCGGACAAGGGGCAGCTCTGGGGCAACCCGTTCTACGACTGGCCCGCGATGAGCTCGCGCCGCTACGCGTGGTGGACCGCCCGTCTCTCGCGGACGCTGACGCTCTTCGACGCCGCACGGATCGACCACTTCCGCGGGTTCGTCGCGGGGTGGGCCGTGCCCGCGGGTGCCCGCGACGCCCGCGGCGGGACGTGGCGCCGCGGTCCGGGCCGGGCGGTCTTCGCCGCGGCGGCGCGGGAGCTGGCGACGGACGGCGCCGTGCTGCCGTTCATCGCGGAGGACCTCGGCGTGATCACGCCGCCGGTCGAGCGCCTGCGGCAGGAGCTGGGCTTCCCGGGGATGGTCGTGGCGCAGTTCGCCTTCGACCCGGAGGACGCCGAGGGTCCGCACGGCCTCGCGAAGCACCGCGAGGACCAGGTCGCCTACACGGGCACGCACGACGCGGACACGCTGGCGGGCTGGCTCGAGGCGCTGCCGGCGGCGCGGCGGGCGGAGGTCGACCGCGCGCTGGCGGACGGCGGGTTCTCCGGCGACGACCCGGTCTGGGGCGTCACGCGCCTGTGGATGACCTCGCGCTGCCCGCTGGTGATGCTGCAGGCGCAGGACATCCTCGAGCTCGGGACGGAGGCGCGGATGAACACTCCCGGCACGGCGACCGGCAACTGGAAGTGGCGGCTGGAGGCGGGGGCGCTGACGGCCGAGCACGCCGCGCGCCTGCGGGCGGCGACCGCGGAAGCCGGCCGGGTGGCGTGAGTCCCGCGGGCGAGCCGGGCCTGGTGGGCCTCGGCGACTCGATCACCAACGGCGAGGGGGCGCACGCGTTCGGCGTCCCGTGCCGGTCGTGGGTCGAGTGGCTCGCGCGCACGGTCGACCGGCCGGTCCACAACCTGGCGGTGGACGGGGCGGTGTGCGCCGAGATCGCGGCGCGGCAGCTCCCGCGGATGCGGGGGCGCTACGCG
>JAOPZU010000229.1 GCA_025963955.1 Solirubrobacterales bacterium | reverse complement strand
TCCGGATCAGCGCGAGGCGCCCGGCGTCCAGAGCGGCTCGGCCGTGCCCGTCCGGTGGTTCGCGCCGCGGGCGAGGATGAACAGCAGGTCGGACAGGCGGTTGAGGTAGCGGACGACCTCCGGGTTCGCGCCGTCCACCAGCAGCGCCCGGCGCTCGGCGCGGCGGCAGATGGTCCGGCAGACGTGCAGCTGCGCGGCCGCTGCGGTCCCGCCCGGCAGGACGAACGAGCGCAGCGGCTCGAGCGTGTCGTTGACCTCGTCGCAGCGCGCCTCCAGCCAGGTCGTCTGCGCCGGGTCCACGCGCAGGCGGGGCCGCTCGGCGGGCACCTCCGGCTCGGGCACCGAAAGGTCCGCACCGAGGTCGAAGAGGTCGTTCTGGATGCGCTGCAGCCACGGCACGAACGCTTCGGGCAGCGTGTCCTGGCACAGCAGCACGCCGATCTGGCTGTTGAGCTCGTCGATCTCCCCGTAGGCCTCGATGCGGGGGTGCGTCTTCGGCACGCGGGACATGTCCCCGAGGTGCGTCTCGCCGTCGTCGCCGAGCTTCGTGTAGATGCGGGTGAGGTTCACGGTCATGGCCGGGTGAGTGTCCCACCCGCGGGCCGCGTGTGCGATCCTCGAGCGCCGATGGCCCGCCTCTCCCGACTCGTCCCCGGCCTCTGCGCCGCCGCCCTGATCGCGTCCGTCGGCGCCCCGGCAGCAGAGGCTGCTCCCGGGCCCGCGGAGGTCCGGATCACGGTCGAGGGCGCAGGCCGGACGCTCGTCCCCGAGCGCCTGGTCACGACGTCCACGGGGACCCTCGAACGGGGTGGCGCCGCCTGCTCCGGGACGAGCGCCGCCGGCGCCCTCGAGGTCGCCAGCGCGGGTGCGTGGGACGGGGTCTACGACCCGTCCACGGGCCTCGCCGTCATCGCGGTCCTCGGCGAGAGCCACCCCGACGCAGCCCGGCCGGGCCGCCACTGGGCGCTCACCGTCAACAGCGTCCCGGTCGCCGGCTCGCCCTGCGGGATCGAGCTGAACCAGGGCGACCGCGTCGTCTTCTACGCGAGCGACGCCCCCGCCGGGACCGTCGCTCCGAGCTGCCGGACGAACGGACGCGACGGGCTCTGCGGCAGCATGGACCGGACGGGGCCTGGCGCCCGGGTGACCGCCCCACGTGAGCAGCAGCGCTACCGCAGCCGGGCGACCTCGCCGCTGGTGGTCGCCGGCCGCGTGGACCCCGACCCGTCCGGCCTGGCCGACATCAAGCTGCGCATCACGCGCACCTCCGGCACGCGCTGCCACTACTACTCCGGCATCGACGAGACCTTCCTGCAGGCTCCGCGCTGTGGCGCCGGCGGCCCGTTCTTCTTCTCGATCGCGCAGCACACGCCGACCTGGTCCTACGAGATGCCGCGGCGCTTCACGCGCGGCCGCTACACCGTCGACGTGCAGGCGGTGGACACGCTCGGGAACGTCACCGAGGGCGTCGCCCGGGGCGTCGACCGCATCGTGTTCGTGGTCCAGTGACGCGCCTCGGGCGCTGGGCGGCGGCGCTCCTGGCCGCAGGGCTCCTGCTGGGCGCGGCCTCCGGGTGCGGGACGGGCGGCGACGGCAAGGGCGCCCAGTTGCTCGTCACCCAGGACTTCGGCACGCGCGCCATCGCCGACCTGCCGCAACCGAAGGTGACGCCCGACAACTCGGCGCTCGACCTGCTCGACGCCAACGTCGACGGCGTCAAGCGCGTCACGTCCGCCGCCGGCACCGAGCGCCTCGTCTCCGCCGCCGGCGTCGCGGGCGGCGTCGTGAACGGGAGGCCGACGGCCTGGTCGCTGTTCGTCAACGGCGTGGGCGCCGACGCCAAGGGCCCGGGCGCCAAGCTCAGCGACGCCGACGTCGTGTGGTGGGACCACCACGACACGAGCGCCGCAGGTCGCGTGCGCGCGGTCGTCGGCTCGTTCCCCGAGCCCTTCCGGCACGGCTTCGGCGGCAAGCGCCTCCCGCTGCGCATCGAGTGCAGCCCGGCGGACATCCCGGCCTGCCAGACCGCGCAGGACGCGATGACCGCCGCCGGGGTCTTCGCGGCCCAGGGCGGGTTGCAGCAGTCGATCACCAAGGAGACCCTGCGGATCATCGTCGGCCCCTGGGTCCGGATCCGCGACGACGACACCGTGAAGCTGCTCGCCGGCGGCCCGCGGGCCAGCGGCGTGTACGCGCGGCCGGCCGCGGACGCGAAGTCGATCGCGGTCCTCGACGGAGCGGGTCGGACGACCCGCACCCTGGGCCCGGGCGACGGGCTGATCGCCGCCACGCGCTTCCAGGGCGACCGCCCGGTCTGGATCGTGACCGGCGTCGATCCGGACGGGGTCGCGGCCGCCGCCCAGGCCATGGACCAGGGCAACCTGAAGGACCACTTCGCCCTGGCCGTCGCGGACGGCCGCGCCGTCCCGGTGCCCGAGATCGGCGTCAGCGTCCGACCCTGACGCCGGGCGGCGTCCCTGTCCGCCGCGGCGTACCGCCCGGCGCCACAACGGACACGCTGTCCGTTGCGATCAACCACTAAGGTCCCGCCCTGCCTATGAGACTCGGTGTCCGAAGGAGCTTGGAATGGTGATCGGTGTGCTGCAGGAGGCGGAGCCCGGGGAGACGCGGGTCGCCGCGACGCCGGCGACGGTCCAGCAGCTGCTCAAGCTCGGCTACGAGGTCGTGGTCGAGGCCGGTGCGGGTGACGCGTCGAGCTTCTCGGACGCCGCCTACGTGGAGGCCGGCGCGACGATCGGCGCTCCGCTGTCCGCCGACATCGTCTTCGGGGTCAACGCGCCCGCCAAAGCCCAGCTGGACGGGCTGAAGCAGGGCGCGACGCTCGTCAGCCTGCTCTCGCCCCGGCTGGACCCGGCCATGGTCGAGGACCTGGCCAAGCGGCCGATCACCGCGATGTCGATGGACGCCGTGCCCCGCATCTCGCGGGCGCAGTCGCTCGACGTGCTCTCGTCGATGGCGAACATCGCGGGCTACCGCGCGGTCGTCGAGGCCGCCCACGCCTACGGGCGCTTCTTCACGGGGCAGGTCACCGCCGCCGGCAAGGTCAACCCGGCGAAGGTCCTCGTGGCCGGCGTCGGCGTGGCGGGCCTCGCGGCCATCGGCGCGGCCGGCAGCCTCGGCGCGATCGTCTACGCGACGGATCCGCGCCCCGAGGTCGCCGACCAGGTCAAGTCGCTCGGCGGCGAGTACCTCTCCGTCGAGTCCGCCGAGGTCGAGGTCAGCGCCACGGGCTACGCCAAGGAGATGTCCGACGACTACAACACGCGGGCCGCGGCGCTCTACGCCGAGCTCGCTCCGGACGTCGACATCATCATCACCACGGCCCTCATCCCGGGCCGTCCGGCGCCCACGCTGATCACGGCGGACATGGTCGCGAGCATGAAGCGCGGCAGCGTCATCGTCGACATGGCCGCGGCCAACGGCGGCAACGTCGAGGGCACCGTCAAGGGCGAGGCCGTCGTCACCGAGAACGGCGTCACGATCATCGGCTACACCGACCTCGCGGGCCGCCTGCCGGCCCAGGCCTCCCAGCTCTACGGCACGAACCTCGTCAACCTGATGAAGCTCATGACGCCCGAGAAGGACGGCGTCCTGGTCCTCGACTTCGACGACGTCGTGCAGCGCGGGATCACCGTGGTGCGCGACGGCGAGCTGACGTGGCCACCGCCGGAGGTGCAGGTGTCCGCGGCCCCGGCGGCCGCGCCGAAGGCGCCCGTCGAGCCGCCGGCCCCGAAGGAGCCGATGTCCGACCAGACGCGGCTCGGCATCGTCCTGACCGCGGCGGCGATCTTCTTCGGCCTCGTCGCGATCTCCCCGGCCACGCTCGTGCCGCACCTCACCGTGTTCGCGCTCGCCATCGTCATCGGCTACTACGTGATCGGGCACGTGCACCACGCGCTGCACACCCCGCTCATGTCGGTGACCAACGCCATCTCCGGCATCATCGTCGTGGGTGGCCTGCTGCAGATCGGGCGCCACGACGACACGATCACCGCGGTCTCGACCGTGGCGATCCTGCTCGCGAGCATCAACGTCTTCGGTGGCTTCGCGGTCACGCGCCGCATGCTCGCCATGTTCTCCAGGAGCTAAGGCATGTCCGTCACCGTTCCCGCTCAGGCCGCCTACATCGTCGCCGCGCTGCTGTTCATCGCGGCGCTCGCCGGCCTCTCCAAGCACGAGACCGCGAAGGTCGGCCTGCGCTACGGCATGGCCGGCATGGCCGTCGCGCTCGCCGCCACGGTCTGGCTCGCCGTCGACAGCGACATCCAGGGCATCGGCCTGGTGCTGCTGCTCATCGCCGTGATCGTCGGCGCCGCCATCGGCCTGTGGCGCGCCCGCATCGTCGAGATGACCGGGATGCCCGAGCTCATCGCGCTGCTGCACAGCTTCGTCGGTCTCGCCGCCGTACTCGTCGGCTGGAACGGCTTCCTGCTCGTCGAGAACGACAAGCACGGCGAGGAGGCGCAGCACCTGGACTTCATCGGGACGCTCGGCATCCACCACGCCGAGGTCGCGATCGGCATCTTCATCGGTGCCGTGACCTTCACGGGCTCGATCATCGCCTACCTGAAGCTGTCGGGGAAGATCGACTCCAAGCCCCTGATGCTGCCGGGCAAGAACTTCATCAACCTCGGCTCGCTGGTGGTCTTCGCCGGGCTGACGGTGTGGTTCTGCGCGAGCCCCGGGATCGTCCCGCTGATCCTCGCGACGATCCTCGCGCTGGCGCTCGGCCTGCACCTGGTCGCATCGATCGGCGGCGGCGACATGCCGGTCGTGGTCTCGATGCTGAACAGCTACTCCGGATGGGCGGCGGCGGCATCGGGGTTCCTGCTGGGCAACGACCTGCTGATCATCAC
>JAOPZU010000204.1 GCA_025963955.1 Solirubrobacterales bacterium | reverse complement strand
GTAGCTCAGTGGATAGAGTGCTTGCCTCCGGAGCAAGAAGCCGCTGGTTCGAATCCAGCCGGGCGCGCTGACGCCAGAGCCCTTGAAGCCGGGCTCTGGCGGGTCGCAAGGGGTGCGGCGCTAGACGCCGCTCACGACTCGGGGGAACTGAGAGGGAACATCCGTTCCACGAGCGGCCCGGATCACGGCCTCGGCGTCCTTCTGGGGAGCACCGTCCAGCTCCTCGATGACGTGCCCGTAGGTGGACAGCGTGAGGTTCGCGTCATGGCCGAGCTGCCGGGCGACGTAAATGACGCTCCGACCCTCGTGCAGCAGCAGGGAGGCGAAGCTGTGCCGGGCGGTGTACGGCGTCGCATCGGGACGGTCCACGGCGTCCGCAGCCTTCGCGAAGACGCGGGATCGCCACGAGTCGTACTGCTCCTTGCGCCACCTGCCACCGGTGGGGGAGGGGAAGAGGAAATCACCGGCCGCGGTGTGCTCGCTCTGGAGCTTCCAGCTCGCGAGGTCCGATGCCAGCGGAGCCAGGAGCCGGACGCTGCGCCTCTCGTTCGTCTTCGTCGCGTTCACCGTCAGCGTGCGGTCGAGGACGTGACCCCACGTCAGACCTAGCGCCTCGCCGGGACGCAGCCCGGCGTAAGCCAGCACCGCGACGAGCGTCGCGTCCCGCTCGGGTGACTTGCTGATCGCCACGTGCTCGCCCTTCGGCGCGTGGCGCTTGGCCGGCGTGCTGCGCGGCACCCCGTCGCGAATGGCAGCGAGCATCGCCTCTACGGTCACGGGGGCGAGCGGACGGACCTCCTCTCTGCGCGGTGCTTTCGCCTTCCGCACCAGCCGCTGAGGGTTCGACGCGATCCGCCGTGACTCGACGGCACGCTGCAAGACGTTCCCGAGCAGCGTGTGGCTCTTGCGCACCGCTTCGGGCCCGGCACCAGCGGCCAGGCGCTGCGTCTGCCACGCGGCGATCCTGTCGGACGTGAGCTCCCGCAGCGGCACCGAGCCCAGGAACGGGCCAATGTGCTTGTCGTACAGGCTCGCGTAGAGCGCGCGGGTCGGCTTGGCCAGGTGGGCGGTGTGGCCGACGGCCCACGAGTTCGCCACGTAGTCGTCCAACGTCTCGCCGCCCGCGTCGAGCATCTGCACCGCGATCGGCCCGAGCTGCTTGCGGCGGTTCACCTCCGCGTCATAGGCGTCGGCGTCCTTGCGACGCGTGAACGCCTGGGAGCGGTTGCGGTCCCCCTCGCGCCAGCGCACGACGTAGCGCTTCGCGCCGGCCGGCGTGGTCTTCGGGTGGACGCTCATGGCGCGGGGCGCTCGGAGCGGCCGGCGGCGGTACGGTCGGGGTGCATCGTGGGACCTCCTAGGGTCTCGGTGCCGGGTCCCCGGACGTTCGCGCGTCGCGGGGACCACTTGATGGTGCAGCCGAACCTAGTCGGGGCGGCGGGGGAACGCAAGAGACAAGCAGTCACAGGTGGCCCAGTGCGCCAGCCATGACGTTCCGCCGCTTCGTGCCGCGGGGCACCGCCGGATTAGGCCCGGTTCTCGCGTTCGGCCGTCCGCTGCCGTGCCACTCCATGACGTTCTCCGGCGTCATCACCCACCGGCCCATCCGCCGGGCTGCGGGCAGCTCACCGGTCTCGATGGCGCGGCGTACTGTGCGCTCCGTGACGCCCAGTTCGCGTGCCAGGGTCGCCGTCGTGTGCAGGGATCGCGGGGAGAGCTCCGGCGCGAGCACGTCGGCCAGGGCCGCACGCGCGGCCGGGTCGTTGGCCAGGATCGTCAGCAGCGCTGCGACGGGATCCGGGGGCGCAGCATCGGGGCGGGCGGGGGCGCTCGTGGTGTCGGTCGGTCCGGGCGGGCGGCCCGGACGACGCGGAGGAAGCGGAGCGGCAGCGGCCAGACTTGCGAGGTAGTGCGATCGCCGCGCGGTGGCTTCGTCGCGCCAGGCGCGCCACTGGTCACGAAGTTCCGCCGGCGCGTTGTCACGGATCACCGCCCAGTCCTCTTCGGACACAAACGCGAGCGCTCCCCGCATCGCCGCGTCGCGGTCGGCTGACGGTGCCATCACGCGATCACCCCCGGCAGACCGCGCAGCAGGACACGCACCGCGCGGAGGCCGCCGTCCTCGTGCAGCCGGCGCAGCTCGGCGGCCGGGTCCGCGAACAGGTCGGCCGCCAGGACGAGCCGGCCGTTGCCGTACTCGAGGCAGCGCCAGCACAGCGGAGCGGCCGCGCGCTGGTGGCGCACGTGGAACCGCGCCACCGGACGACCACAGCCCCCACGGCAACGCAGCTCCGAGCCCTGGACGTGACCCCAGTCGATCGAGCGGGCGACCCCGTGCCAGTCCTCGCGGTTCATGGCGGCCTCGAGCGCCTTCGGGAGCGGCGGTGCCGCGCGTCGCGGCTCTGGCGGCGACAGCCTCGAGTGGCCAACGCCGCGTTGGTCGTTCTCACGCGCGACGCGCCCGACGCGGACCTGACGGCACGCGGCACCGCAGACCTTCGCCTGGACGCCGCGGGTCCGGCCGCCGCACTCCGAGCACGCGCGGGGGTAGTCGCTCAGCATGAGGGGGCCTTCCGTCGTGGTGTCGCCGTGACGCGGTGGCCCGTGTCCGGGATGCGCCTGCCCGGCAGGCCGAGCGACGCGTGCCGGAGTGCGGCCAGCGTGTGCGGTCCCGCTCGCCACGTGCGGCCATCCGCGGCGGTGATGCGTCCTAGGACTGCCGCAGCACCTTCGGGGGTGGCGAGCGCGTGCAGTGGCACGCGCGAGAACGCGCGCTCGGGCGCGTGTGCGTCGCATAGCAGCGGGGCGTACCCGGGGTCGATCAGCCACAGCGTCGTGGCAGGGTGGCGGCACCCGTCGTGCTCGCACTGTGCTGCGGATTCGGCGATCGCGCGGGCGACCTCCCGCGGCTCGTCCGCGCCCCAGGCGTTGGCGTAGCGCGCCGGGTCCGCGGAGTAGCGCCGCAGTGCCGCGAGCTGCGAGCAGCGGCGGCAGCCCCAGGACTCCGCGGGACCGCGGCAATCCGAGCAGGTGATGAAGGAGGTGCTCATATCGTGGGCTCCGGCTTCGGCGTCGTGGTTGCTGCAGTGGCCAGTGCGTAGGGCGCGCCCTTCTCGCGGGGTGCCAGCACCCCGCCCCGGATGAGCTCGTCCATCTTCCGTGCGAAGGGGCCCGCGTTGGTGCTGTCGAGCGCGGCAGCCAGCTCGCCGGGGCGCAGTGGGCCGGCGGCAAGCACGGTCCTGACCTGCGCCTCGAGCTCGTCGGCACCGTCCGCTGCCTCGGTGAGCGGCTCGGCCCTCACCGTCATGTCCTCGAGCACCCCGTCCTGGGACATGGACTCGATCGTGACCCGCTGCGGTTTCCCCGGGAAGCCGTCGCGCAGCTTCTCCATGCTCGCCGTGACGATCGTGCGCTGGATGCGCACCGCGCCGTCTTCCTCCTCTTCGCGGCCGGCACCTTTCACGCGGCCGAGCACGAGGAGCGCGTCGGCCTGCCCGGGGATCTGGCGTGCGCCCATCACCTCTTGACCCGCGGTGGCCGGCCCGCCCTTGCGGTGATGCGCAGCGACCAGGACCGCGCACTCGTAATTCTCGGCGATGCCGCGGAGCGCCTTCATGATCCGGACGGCTTCGGAGTTGTCCGAGATGTCTGCGATGGACGTGGCCGCCGCGAGCGTGTCGATGATCACCAGGTCAGGCCGGAAGGCCTCGAGCTCGGCGTCGATCCAGGCGTCCCATCCCGGCTCGCCCACCTGCAAGCCCTGCCGGAGGGAGTAACGCAGACGAGCGGTGTGCTCGTTCTCGACTCCCAGCGCGCGGTACCGCGAGATCACGACCCGCGCGGGCTGCTCCTCGTCCAGCACCATGACTCGCTCTGCGTCGACCGCCCGTCCGAGCCACGGCCGGCGCAGCAGGATGGCGGCCACCGCATCCGCGAGCAGGATGCTTTTACCCATCCCCGTGTCGCCCGAGAGCAGGCCCACATCGCAGCGCGCGAGGTATCCGTCGATCACGTAGTCAGGCGGCGACGGAACGGCATCGAAGTCGAGCGCCATCCACGCGCCCGCCGCAGGCTGTACCGGGGTGGGCGGCGCAGCTCCCCAATCTCCTACAGGCGGCATGATCTTCAGCGCTTGCGGCTCGTCCGCATCTCCTGAGGGGGGCGACGCCAGGAGCCCCTCAGAGGGAGAGCCCGTGAAGGTGTTCTCCATCTTCTCCACCTCTCCATTTCCTATAGGGAGGAGAAGATCCTCCGGCACGCCGTTCGCCACCCGCTGACCGTGCTGCTCGTCCGGTCCGATGCCCTGCGCGGCAAGGGATGCCGTAGCTGGAGGGATCACGCGCTCGCCTCGCTCCGCGCGCGCGACCGCAGCACTGAGGCGACGATCCGG
>JAOPZU010000183.1 GCA_025963955.1 Solirubrobacterales bacterium | reverse complement strand
GGTCGCTCCACCCGCGCCGGCTACGCGACGGCGACCTCGCGGATCAGTCCTCGCAGGTGACGCTCGAGCGCGGTGCGCGCACTCGCGCCGTCGCGCGCGGCGAGAGCCGCCGTGACCTCGCGCAGGGCCGCGAGCTCCGCGCGACGCTCGCGGACGGACTGCGGAACGGTCTCCTCATGGCCGCCGATGGTCGGAATCAGCCGCCGCAGGTGCGTGCTGCCGGCCGCCGCGACAACAGCATCACGGAACTCGTCGGTCGCCGCACCGAAGGCCTGCCGGTCACGAACGGTGCGCTCGGCGCGCACGAGGATCTCCTGCAGGCGGGCGAGCTCCTCAGCGGTGACGCGATCGGCGGCCAGCTCCGCCGCCAGGCCTTCCAACGCCGCGACGATCCGCACCAACTCGAGCGTCCGCTCACCGTTGCGCTCCACCACGCGACAGCCGACCTGCGGGACCACCTCGACGAGTCCTTCCGCGTCCAGGCGCTTCAGCGCCTCGCTCACCGGAGTGCGGCTCATGCCGAGCTCCTCGGCCAGGGCGTAGGTGGACAGCAGCGAATGCGCCGGCCAGCGGTCGGTCAGCAGGCTCTCGCGGATCATGTCGTACGCGGAGTCGGCACGACGCCGACGACCCGGAGTCGAGCCGGTGATCATGCGCCAAGCCTACGACCCCTGTCGCGACCGAACCACACACCGGCGGGGGAACCCGAGCGCCGCACGAGGCAGACCTCGGGCCGGGTTCCCGGCGATGACGTTCCCGACCAACGCACCCAGCACCAGGGCAATCGCCAGGAAGCGGCTCCGGTGCTGGGTTTTCACGACCTTAGGCGGAGAGACAGGGATTCGAACCCTGGGTACGGCTTACACCGCACAACGGTTTTCGAGATCAACGCAAGCAGGGTCGAAAACGGCTTGCCTAAGCCATTTTAGCGATGCTCGAAGGTGCTGTGGGGTAGTAGATGGGAAAGTCGTGCGGCCTACCTGGCCGGACTGTCTCAACCGGCTCTTGTGCCACGGCTGCCTGGCCGCGCCCGGTTGACCCGGGTCCGGCCTTTGCCGGACCGGCGAGCCCGCGGCCGAGAGGCTCTGTGGCGCCGTCGACCAGCGCTCGAGTCCTGTCGCCACGAGCGAGCGGACTCAAGAGGTGCCGCGGGGGAAGGTCCCAGAACACCATCGGACCAGGATGTCCGGAACGATCACATGCCTGTCCGGATCGGTCATGGGCATCAGCGCGCATCGTGCTTAGCCTTGTGCGATGCAAAGGTCATCCCGCCGTCCGCGCTGCTTCGCCATCACCGTCGCGGTCCGCGGCCTCGGCACGGTCACGGCCGCCGCGTTCGCCCGCCAGGGAGCGCAGGTCGCAATCGGCCTCGGCGTGACCGAGCGGCAGCAGATCGGGTCCTGAAGCGTCATGAGGTCACTCCCTAGTTGCCTGCTGGTGGCGGCCGTGGTCGTGTCCATCGGAGCACCGGCCGCGCAAGCGCAGGTTCCGGAACCCGACAACGATCCGTTCTACGCGGTGCCGGTCGGGATCGGAGCCCTGGCGGACGGCTCGATCCTGGACTCTCGTCAGATCCAGCCGGTCGCGCTGGGCATCCCGCTGCGAGCGCGGGCGTGGCAGGTGAAGTTCAAGACCGTCGACAACCAGGCCCGCGCGACGGCGACCGTCACGACGGTGCTCGTTCCGTTCGCCGCCTGGCAGGGGCCGGGCCCGCGGCCCCTGCTGTCCTACCAAGCTGCCGAGGACGGAGTCGGCACCCGCTGCGCCCCCTCCTATGGGTTGCGAGCCGGGCTGGTCACCGCGAACTCGAACGCAGGCAATGAGACCTTGTTGATCGCGCTGGCCCTCCAGGAGGGCTGGACCGTCGCCGCCCCTGACTACGAGGGGCCGCGCTCGCAATTCCTCGGCGTGACCGCCGGCTCGCACGGGGTCCTGGACGGGATCCGGGCCGCCCGGGCGTTCAAGCCCGCCGGGATCTCCGCGTCTGCCCCCGTCGGCCTCTGGGGCTACTCCGGCGGCGCTCTTGCGACGTCCTGGGCCGCGCAGCTGCAGGCCGAGCAGGCACCGGAGCTGCGGTTCGCCGGTGTGGCCCTCGGCGGCGTCACCGCGGACCTCAAGGCGACCTTCAAGGCCTTCAACGGCGGCCCGGCCGGCGGCGCGGTGGCCGTCGCGCTCGTCGGCCTGGACCGCTCCTATCCGGAGGCGGACATCCCGCAGTACCTCAACGCCGCTGGCCGACGGCTGCTCGTCGACGGGAGCAAGGACTGCCTCGCCGACGCGGTCGTCAGACATCCGCTGCTCGACATCGCCGACTACGAGTCCAAGCCGAACATCATCGAGGACCCGGCGTTCAGCGCGCTGTTGACGCGCAGCTCGTCGCTCGGCGTGCCGGGCACGCCGACGGCGCCGGTGTACGCCTACACCGCGGAAGCCGATGAGTTCGCGCCCATCGGCCCGGCCCGCAGGCTCGTCGCGCGCTACTGCGCTGCCGGCGTCCCGGTCCAGCAGGTCGTCGATCCCGTGGGCGAGCACGTCACGGAACTCGCCCTCGGCGCTCAAGGGGCCATTGGCTACCTCCGCGATCGTTTCGCCGGCAAGCCGATCCCGGACACCTGCCCGCCGGGCTCCAGAGCGGAGGCCGCAGCCACGCACGCCGTGGCCGCCCGGTACGTGCTGAGCGTCAGCCCGGCGCACCCGAGGGCCGGCACGCGCACGCGCACGCGCTTCACGTTCACCGCCCGACGCCGCCAGGGCGGACGGCTGCGTGTTGTCAGCGGGGCAATCGTCCACTTCGCCCACCGCGCCGCCCGGACGACCAGCACGGGTCACGCCACCATCTTCGCGACGCTGCCGCGCGCGCATCGGCGCGAGCGGGCGCGGCTGGTGGTGCACGGACAGACCGTGGCCGAGCGGTTCGTCCCGGTCCGCTGACGTGCAGGGTGCTCTGATGCGCGGTGGGCCAGTCGATCTTTGATCCGCGGCGCACGCTCGCGCAACGCAGGAGCGCCCTCACGAACCTGATGGACTTCCTCGTCACGGGCGGCATCGCCGATCGCACCCGCATGCCGGCGCAGCTCATCCACACGGGCCCGCAGTGCGCGGTCTACCGGTACGACGCAGCGCCGGGGGTCGCATCGCTCGGGTCACCGGTGCTGCTCGTACCCCCGCTCGGGTCACCCGCGATGTGCTTCGACCTGCGCCGCGGGTGTTCCGTCGCCGAGCACTTCGTGAACGCCGGACGCCCCACCTATCTCGTCGACTACGGCCCGATCGCCTTCTCCGACCGCCATCTCGGCCTCGAGCACTGGGTCGCCGACGTCCTCCCCCACGCGGTGCGTCGCGTGTCCGACGACGCCGGCGATGCGCCGGTCGCCCTCGTCGGCTGGTGTCTGGGTGGCATCTTCGGCCTGCTCACGGCCGCGGCGTTTCCCGAGCTCCCGATCGCGGCCGTCGCCATGGTCGCCAGCCCGTTCGACTTCGCCAAGAACCCTCTGACCGCCCCCGTGCGCGTCGCCGGCAAAGTCACCGGAGGCAGAGCCCTCGGAGGGGCGACGCGCGCCCTGGGCGGCTTGCCGTCGCAGCTCGTCGGCCCCGCGTTCAAGCTGACGGCGCTGCCGGCGTACCTCAAGAAGCCGCTGACGCTCTACCACCACCGCGACGACCGCGAGTTCCTTGCCCAGATCGAAGCGGTCGACCGCCTCATGAACGAGATGCACGCTTTTCCCGGTCGCGCGACGCTGCAGGCCTACCAGCGGCTGCTGCATCGCAACGAGCTGGCATCTGGCCAGATCACCGGGCCGACCCGGACCGTGGACCTCGCCGACGTACGCATCCCCGTCATGAACGTCGCCGGCACAAGCGACGTCCTCGCTCCCAAGGCCGCCGCCCATCACGTCGGCAGCCTGCTGACCAGCTCGCCCGACGTCCGCCTGCCGGACGCCCCGGGCGGCCACCTCGGCGTGCTCACCGGAGCCCGTGCGGCGACGACGACGTGGACGTACATCGACGACTTCCTCGACGCCCAGCCGTAGCGTGTGATGCCCCGTGGGGCTGCGCCGCGCCGGCGTTCAGGCGGGCGTCGCAGAACCGGTCGAGGCCCCGCGGACGTCGGGGCCCCCGTG
>JAOPZU010000255.1 GCA_025963955.1 Solirubrobacterales bacterium | reverse complement strand
ACCACCGACCAGGACGGGCGCGCGGTCCTGGACTTCTGGCGCTGTCCGCTGCTGCCCGCGCGCGGGGGCGCGGACGGGCCCCCGCAGACCGCCGACCTGGACGCGCTCGGCCACGCTGTCGACGCGCGCACGCTCGTCCCGGACGGGTGGCGGCTGCAGCCGCTGCGGGAGGACGCGCTCGGCCCGCTGTTCGCCGACCTGGAGGCCGGGACCCACCACCGGGTCGAGGCGGGGGAGACCGTGACGAGCGCGCCCGAGCTCGCGCGGCTGTCGCTGAACCTCGCGTTCACGCACACGGACGCGACCCAGGGCGCCCACGGCCGCCGCCTGGTCTACGGCGGCCACGTCATCGGCATCGCGAACGCGCACCTGACCCGCGTCCTGCCCGACCTGGCGACCGTCCTGGCCTGGCACTCCTGCGACCACCTCGGCCCGACCTTCGAGGGCGACGTCCTCCGCACGAGCATCGAGCTCGAGTCGCTCGATCCCCTTCCTGACGGCGGCCTCGTGCACTTCCGCGCGCGCACGAGCGCCCAGGCGGCCGGCGAGTCCGGGCCGCGAGCCGTCCTCGACTGGCGCGCGGTGGGACTCATGCCATGACGGAACCACCTGCCCCCGGCATCCTCGACGGCCTGCAGATCATCGAGGGCTCCGCGTTCGTCGCGGCGCCGCTCGGCGGGATGACGCTCGCGCAGCTCGGCGCGGACGTCATCCGCTTCGACGACATCGGCGGCGGCCTGGACCACGCGCGCTGGCCGCTGGCTCCCGGCGGCGAGTCGCTCTTCTGGGCCGGCCTGAACAAGGGCAAGCGGTCGATCAGCGTGAACCTGCGGGCCCCCGAGGGTCGCGAGCTGATCACCGCGCTCGTGACGGCGACCGGCAACCTGATCACGAACTTCCCGGCGCGCGGCTGGCTGGCCTACGAGCGGCTGAAGGCCGGGCGCGAGGACCTCGTCATGGTCGCGCTCAACGGCAACCGCGACGGCACGAGCGAGGTCGACTACACCGTCAACCCGGCGACCGGCTTCCCGTCGGCCAGCGGCCCGCGCAATCTCGCCGAGCCCGCGAACTCGTTGATGCCGGCGTGGGACGCGATCATGGGCGGCCTCGCCGCGACCGGCCTGCTGGCCGCCGAGCGCCACCGCAGCCGCACGGGCGCGGGGCAGCTCGTGCAGCTCGCGCTGTCCGACGTGGCCTTCGCCATGGTCGGCCACCTCGGGCGCGTGGCGGAGGCGCAGCTCGGCGGCTCGGACCAGACGAAGGACGGCAACTACCTGTACGGCGCCTTCGGCCACGACTTCGCCACCCGCGACGGCCGCCGCGTGATGATCGTCGCGCTGACCGGGCGGCAGTGGTCGGCGCTGCAGGAGGTCACCGGGCTCGGTCCGGCGATCGCGAAGATCGGCGAGGCCGCGGGGATCGACCTGGACTCCGAGTCCGGTCGCTACGCGGGCCGCGACCTCATCGCCGCGATCCTGCGGCCGTGGTTCGCTGCGCGCGGCCTGGCGGAGATCCGCCGCCTGTTCACGGGCACCGGCGTCTCCTGGGGGCCCTACCAGACCTTCAAGCAGCTGCTCGAGCACGACCCGCGGCTGTCCGGGGAGAACCCGATGTGGACGACGACCGAGCACCCCGGTGTCGGGCACTACCTGATGCCGGGCACGCCGCTGGACTTCTCGGGCGTGGCCCGCGCCCCGGTCCGCCGCGCGCCGCTGCTGGGCGAGCACACCGAGCAGATCCTCGCCGAGCGCCTGGGTCTCAGTGCCGGCGAGATCGGCGCGCTCGTCGACGCCGGGACGGTTGCCGTCGCCGGGCCGGCGGCGTGAGGGGAACGGCATCATGAATCTGATTCACTTGCGCGCATGAGCGGAAACGACCAGGCCCCGCGCGGGCCCCTGCACGGCGTCAAGATCCTCGAGGTCGGGGGCATCGGGCCGAACCCGTTCGCCGGCATGCTGCTGGCCGACATGGGCGCGGACGTGCTGCGACTGGACCGCCTCGGCGACACCGGCCTCGCCTTTCCGCCGGAGTTCGACCCGACCAAGCGCGGCCGCGCGGCGGTGGCCGTCGACATCCGCAACCCCGAGGGCCAGGCGATGGTCCTCGACCTCATCGCGGAGGCGGACGCACTCATCGAGGGCTACCGGCCGGGCGTCATGGAGAAGCTCGGCCTCGGGCCCGCTGAGGCGCACGCCCGCAACCCGCGCCTGACCTACGGCCGCATGACCGGCTGGGGGCAGGACGGGCCGCTGGCGAAGGTCGCCGGCCACGACATCAACTACATCTCCGTCGCGGGCGCGCTCGGCGCGATCCGCCGGGCGGGCGAGGCGCCCCTGGCGCCGATGAACCTCGTCGGCGACTACGGCGGCGGGGCGATGTTCCTCGCCTTCGGCGTGGTCTGCGGCGTGCTGGAGGCGCGCTCCTCCGGCCGCGGCCAGGTCGTCGACGCGGCGATGGTCGACGGCACCGCGCTGCTGACCTCGCTGATGCTCGGGCTGTCCGCCTCGGGCGCGTGGGCGGCCGACCGGCCGGGCACGAACCTCCTGGACTCCGGCGCGCACTTCTACGAGACCTACGAGACGTCGGACGGCGGGCACGTCTCCGTGGGCGCGATCGAGCCGCAGTTCTACGCGAAGCTCATCGAGCTGATGGGCCTCACGCACGAGCAGGTGCCGCAGTTCGAGACCACGCGCTGGCCGGAGTTCAAGGGCGTCTTCGCGGAGGTCTTCCGGACGAGGACCCGCGACGAGTGGGCGGCCATCCTCGAGCACGAGGAGACGTGCGCCACCGCGGTCCTCACGCTCGGTGAGGCGGCGGCGCACCCGCATCTGCGAGCCCGCGGGACGTTCGTCGAGCTCGACGGCGTCGTGCAGGCGCAGGCCGCGCCGCGCTTCGACCGCACGCCGGGGGCCGCGCGCTCGCGCATCGCCCCGGGC
>JAOPZU010000138.1 GCA_025963955.1 Solirubrobacterales bacterium | reverse complement strand
GCTCATCCGCTCGTGGAAACTCAGCGACGTCACGCCCGCCCGTCCTGGAGCATGGCGTCGGCGAAGCGGTCGGCGACGGCGGCGATCGTGAAGGACGGGTTCGGGCCGACGGGACCGGGCAGGACCGAGCCGTCGGCAACGTGCAGGCCCGGGTGACCCCACACGTTCCCGCCCGGGTCGACCACCCCGTGCGCCGGGTCCTCGGCCATCGCGCAGCCGCCCACCGGGTGCACCGTCGTCAGGTGGCGCGCGGGCGCGCGGGACCACGTCGCGCCCATCGCGGCCGCTAGCGCCTGGGAGGAGGCCGCGAGTGCCGCGTAATGGCCGTCGGCCTGCTCGTCCTCCCACTCGAGCTCCAGGCGCCCGTCCTGGTCCAGGTACAGGCGGCCGTCGGCGACGTCGAGGCCCATGCCGAGCAGCGGCATCATCGCCGCCGACATGTGCCCGCTGCCCAGCAGGCGGGCCAGCTCGTCGGAGAGGTTGGCGTCGTGGTGACCGCTCATGCGGTCACGCAGGCGGCGCGTGAGCTGGTGGCGTTCGCCCCAGACCGCCTCGGGCACCTCCAGGGCGTGCCACAGCCACTCGGTGAAGGCGGGCGCGCCGCCGTCCTGGACGTAGTGCTCGCGCCCGCAGGACGACCGCTCCGCGGGGACGCGGACGCTCGTGGTGATGACGGGTCCGTGGGACGGGTCGAGGTAGCGCCAGGGCCGCTCCTCGTCCCCGGGGCCACCACGGCGCGCGCCGCGCACGAAGCCGAGCTGGTCGCCGTTGCCGGACACCCGGTGGCCGACCGCGGGGCTGAGGTGCGGGAGGACGGTGCGGTTGCGCAGCAGCAGCCGTACCGTCCCCATGGTGCCCGCGGCGAGCACGACGTGCCGCGCCGCGACGACGCGGCGCGGGTCCGCCTGCGGGTCGCGCAGGCCGGCGGGCACTCCGTCGAGGGCGCCCACGTGCTGCCGGTACCCGACGCGCCAGCCGCCGTCGTCTCCGGGCTCCAGCGTCTGTGCGTCGCACAGCGTCCGCAGCTGCGCCCCCGCGGCCTGGGCCCGCGTGAGGTAGGTGAGGTCGAGCGTCTGCTTGGCGCCGTCGTTGCACCCGATGTCGCACTCGCCGCACAGGCGGCAGGTGCTGCGCGGGACCCCGTGCAGGTTCGGCAGGGGCTCATGGATCGGCGCCCGTGGCCGCGGCTCGCCGCCTTCGGTGGCCGCGAAGCGCACGGCCAGCGGCGGCCGGCACGCCTCCAGGCCCATCGCCGCCGCGGCCTCCGCGAGCGCCGTCGCCTTCCCTGTCGCCGCGTAGGCGGGATGCTCGAGCGGGTAGGGCACCGGTTGCTGCACCGCGGCGACGCGGTCGTAGTGCGGATCGAGGTCCTCCCGGGTCAGGGGCCAGGGCCCGGCCCCGCCGCCGGCGTCCGCGAAGCCCTCGGCGGGCTTGCGCAGCATGACGTTCGCGTAGATCAGGGACCCGCCACCGAGTCCGCTCGCGGTCACGGCGTTCAGTCCGTGGAAGGCCCAGACGTCGAACAGCCCGTGGCGCCCGGCGACGGGATCCCAGAAGGCCTTCTGGAAGTCGTGCGGCGTGCGCGGGAAGCTGCCCGGCGCCCACGGCCGGCCCCGCTCGAGCACGAGGACGCGTCGGCCGGCCTCCGCCAGGCGGCAGGCGGTCACGGCCCCGCCGAAACCGGAGCCGACGACGACCACGTCGAAGCGGTCAGCGGCGTCCATCGTCGACCTCCCAGACGACGGGATGCATGGCCGGCGGCGAGTAGCTGCAGAGCACGCCCGTGCGGACGCTCGCCTCAAGATCACGGCCGAGCGCCGGGTCGTGCTCGGCGATCCGGCGCAGCGCCGGGCGCAGCGCCCGCGTCACGTTGACGCGGGCGCGCTCGCTGGCGGAGCCGTTCGGCCGGTCGCGGCCGCCGAGACCGACCGCGGCGGAGAGCTCGCCGACGATCGCGTCGAGCTCCTCCCGCGCGGTCGCGGCGCGCTCGGGGTCGTTGAACCGCTCGGCCTCCTCGATGTCCTCGCGGAGCTCCTCGATCCGCTCGCGGTAGGCCGCCTTCGCCGCAAGGTCCAGGCGCGGACCGCTGCCGCCCGCGTCCGCGCGCACGCTCAACCCGTCTTCGCGTGCGACGGGGAGCGGGATCCCGCCGACGCCTGCGGCCAGCTCGACCGCGGGCACCTCGACGCCCGGGTAGGCGAGCAGCACCGCCAGGTGGCGCATCCCCTTGCCGTCGCGGATGCGGACGCTGCGGCCGCCGAGCTGCAGCCCCCACGTGTCACCCTCCAGGACGAGCATGCCGCGGGCCGCCGCGCGCCGCTCGCCGACCGTCGGGCCCGCGGACGAGCCGGTGTCGCCCAGGGCGGCCGCCGGGTCGGTGAGCGCCGCCAGCAGTGCCCGGGCGCGGCCCTCCGTCGGCGACATGCCGAGCGCCGCCGCGTCGGTGACGACGGGCTCCAGGACGCGCCGCGCCCCCGGCCCGTCGCCCGCGGCGAGCAGGACCGCGCCCTCATCGGCGTCGGCGAGCACCGCCGCGGGCAGTGCGCCCATCCGCCGGGCGGCAGCCCGTGCGGCGGCAAAGTGCTCAAGGGCCTCCTCGGTGTCCCCGCGCAGCGCGGCGAGCTGCCCCAGGGTCCGGGAGACGGGCCCGAGGAAGATGCCGCCGCTCGTCGCGAGGGTGCGGTCGCCGAAGGGCTCGAGCAGCGCGGTCAGCGGCTCTTCGAAGCCCGGCGACCCGGTCCGCCAGGCCACCTCGGCACACAGCCCCAGGGTGGTGAGGAACAGGCTGTCGCGCTCGATCCGCGCGAAGTCGCCGACGGCGAGCCGCTCGAGCTCGGCCAGCGCCTCGGCCTCGCGCCCACAGGCCACCAGCAGCCGCGACAGCGCGGCCCGCCAGATGAGAAAGCGCGGCATCCGCTCCACCGACTGGCGGACCACCGGCTCGAAGTCGTTGAGCCCGCCGCAGAGCAGGCGCAGGCAGAAGGACTGGGCGCCGACGAGCAGCGGGACGGGCGAGGCACGCAGCTCCTCGTCACGGCGGGCGGCCTCGGCCAGCAGGTCGGGCATCGCGGCGAAGCGGCCCTCGAGCATCGCCATCCGCGACCGGTGCAGGACGGCCAGCACGCCCGCGCGCACGTCCCGGTGCTTGGCCGCCTCCAGCTCGACGTGCTCCAGCACGATGCCGGCGGTGACGACGTCCCCGAGCTCGACGTGCATGTCGATGGCGCGGATCTGCGACGGCAGGGACGCGCGCGGGGTCCCCGCGGCCTCGGCGAGTGCCGCGAGCTCCGCGATGCGGTCGAGGTTCTCGCGTGTCCGGTCCGGGCCCCAGGTCGCGACCTGGACGTCGCCGAGGACGGCGGCAAGGGTGACGGGGTCGTCCAGTCCGCGTGCGATGGCGAGCGCCTCGTCGGCCAGCGCCGCGCGGCGCGGCCCCGCGCCCGCGGCGAAGTAGAGGGCGCGCCCGAGCTCGGCCATCAGGCGCGCGCGGCGGCGGTCGTCGCGGTCCCCTAGCGCCCGCAGGCTCTCCTCCAGCAGTCCGACCCACAGCTCGTCCACCGTGCCGGGCGACAGGCCGTACGGCCCGATCGTCAGCGCGATGTCGGCGAGCATCGCCGCGTCCCCGAGCGACCGGGCGATGTCGGCCGCCGCGACGAGCGTCTGCTCCGCGGCAGGGTCGTCGGCGGTGCTGCGGGCGCGGCCGAGCTCGAGCAGCAACTCGGCGTGGAGGGCCTCGTCCGGCACCCCGAGATCCAGCGCGCGGATCGCGGCCGACAGGTGGTCGGCGGCCTGCTCGAAGGCGAGGATCGCCATCGCGCGGGCCCCCGCCTCCCGGGAGTAGCGCACCGCCGGGCCCACGTCGCCGAGCGGGGCCGCCTCCACGTAGTGGTGGGCGATCTCGGCGAGATGGCGCTCGTGGGGCCGGTCGGCGAGCAGCTCCTCCAGGACCTGCGCGACCCGCAGGTGCACCTCGGCGCGCGCGCCCTTCCGCAGCCCGCCGTAGAGCGTCTCCTGGATGAGGCCGTGGCGGAAGCGGTAGCGGCCGGTGCCGGCGACGGGCGCGAGGATGCCGTGCCGCTCGGCGTCGTCGAGGATGTCGAGCATCGAGGCACGGTCGAGGCCCGCGACGCGCTCGACCGTGGCGAGGCGGAACTCGAGGCCGATGACCGCCGCCTGCGTTATCGCGGCCCGGGCCGGCTCGTCGAGCTCGCCGAGCCGGTCGCGGATGGCCATCTCCACGCCCCCGGGGAGCCGGCCGCCGACGCGCACCGTCCGGGCGATCTCGGTGGCGAAGAAGGGGTTGCCCGCCGACCGCCGGTGGACGCGCCGGGCCAGCTCGGGCGTGCCGTGCTCCCCGAGCATCTCCCCCACCGCGTCGACGTCGAGGCCGCTGAGGCGCAGGCGATCCTGCGGGTGCCCGAGCCGTTCGAGGATCGCGGCGGCGTCCGGCCGGCGGGCCAGCGGCGCTTCCTGGAAGGCGCCGAGGATGAACAGGGGCGCGTCGAGGAGTGCGTGGGCGGCGAATTCCAGGGCCCGGAGCGTCGCGAGGTCCGCGACGTGGAGGTCGTCGAGGACGATGACCAGCGGGGCGCGGTGAGCAGCGGCGCGCAGGACGTCGCAGAGCGCGTCGAACAGCTCGAAGCGGGCCTGCTCGGCGTCCGGAGGGCGCGGCGGGACGTGATCCCCGAGTCGCCCCTCGAGCTCGGGGGCGATGCGTTCGATCAGGCGGCTGCCGCCCGTCAACTGGTGAAGCTCGGCGTCCGTCCGCCCAGCGGCGACGCTGCGCAGCACCTGGCGCCAGGCCCAGTAGGCGGGCGCACCACCGGTCGGCCAGCCCCGACCCCAGAGCACGGTGTGACCACGGGCGCGCGCCTGCGCGGCGATCGCCTCGGCCAGCGTCGACTTCCCGATCCCCGGCTCGCCGCTGATCGTGGCCACGGTGCTGTCCCCGTCGAGCGCGCTGACCATGGCGGAGGCCAGCACGGTCAGCTCGTGCGCGCGCCCGACGATCGACGTCTCTGGGGTGGTGCTGCTGATGTCCTTGTCCCCCGGAGAGGTTCCCGTCGCCGTTTCCCGGCTCGCCCGCGGACCCGAAGATAGTGCAACGTCCGTCGGCTCACAATGCCCCGCGGCCGCTCGTCGCGCCGCCCCGGGGATCTGGGCCGGCGCCGGGACCGCCCTCACCCGGCCACCGGCGTCGGGAGCGGCAGCGCGACGCGGGTCGGTGCGGCGGCGAAGTCCGCCAGGAGCCGGGCCGTCACCTGGGCGCGGGTCAGGGGCGGGCGGT
>JAOPZU010000096.1 GCA_025963955.1 Solirubrobacterales bacterium | reverse complement strand
GCGCAACCTCGCGCAGGAGCGCCTGTCGATCGCGGTCGGCGCCGTCGCCTCGGCCCGTGGTGCGCTCGAGCGGACCGTCGCCTACGCGCTGGACCGCAAGGCGTTCGGCCGGCCGGTCGGCACCTTCCTGAACTCGCGCTTCCAGCTCGCGGCGTGCCGGACCGAGGTCGAGGTCGCGCAGGCGTTCGTCGACCGCTGCCTGCTCGCGCTGAACGACGGGACGCTGACGCCGGACGAGGCCGCGATGGCCAAGTACTGGTGCTCAGAGGCGCTCGGCCGCGTCGTCGACGCATGCCTGCAGCTGCACGGCGGCTACGGCTACATGACCGAGTACCCGATCGCGCGCGACTACGCCGACGCCCGCATCCTGCGCATCTACGGGGGGACGACCGAGATCATGAAGGAGATCATCGGGCGGGCGATGGGGCTGGCGGACCCGAAGCCGGCGCGCTGACGGTCTCCCCACGCTGGGAGACGGACGTCCACCGTCGGGGGGAGGACGCCGGTCACCGGGGCGGCGAGGATCGCCCGCATGTCCATCACCGGTCACTGTCTCTGCGGCAACGTCACCTACAGCGCGGACGTCGAGCCGATCATGGTGGCGATCTGCCACTGCGACCACTGCCAGCGGCAGAGCGGCGCGCCGTTCTCGCTGAACGTCGCGATCGACCGCTCGGCGCTGAAGCTCGAGGGCGACTCGCTGAAGACGTACGAGACCAAGGGCGGCGACGCCGACAACACGCGTGAGCGGATCTTCTGCTCCAACTGCGGCTCGCCGCTCGTGTCGATCCTCGCCGAAGCGGACGACATGGCCTTCATCAAGGCCGGGACGCTCGACGACACGTCGACGCTCGCGCCCGAGCTCGAGGTCTACACGGACAACGCGCACCCGTGGTTCCACGCCGCGGACGGCGAGGAGCGCGGGCTCTTCCCGGCGGGTCTGCCGACCTAGTCGGGGAAGACCACCCGCAGGCGCTTCTTGTCCGCCTTGCCGGCGTCGGTCATCGGCAGCGGCTCGTCGCTGAACCACCAGCGCGTGGGCACCGCGAAGGACGCGATCCGCTCCCGCGCGAAGGCGGACAGCGCGTCCGCGTCGGCCGTGGCGCCCGGGCGCAGCAGGACCGCGGCCGCCACCTCCTCGCCGAGATCAGGGTGGGGGAGGCCGACCACGGCCACGTCCGCCACGTCCGGATGCTGGTGGAGCGCCGCCTCCACGTGCGGCGCGGCGATGTTCTCGCCGCCGCGGATGACGACGTCCTTCGCGCGGCCGGTGACGTAGAGCCGGCCGTCGACGAGCTTGCCGAGGTCCCCGGAGTGGACGAAGCCGTCCACGTCGATGGTCGCGGCGGTCGCCTCCTCGTCGCGCCAGTAGCCGAGCATCTGCCCGGGGGTGCGGGCGAGGATCTCCCCGACGCCGTCCGCGTCGGGCGCGTCGATGGTCAGGTCGACGAGCGGCAACGGGTATCCCGTCGTCCCGGGGAACTCCTCGATCGTCCGCGTGGACGCGCGAGCCAGCGTCCCGCTCGTCTCCGTCATGCCGTAGACGTTGTTCACGCGCCGGCGCGTGTTCGGGAACGCGGTCTGCAGGCGCTCCAGCAGCTCCGGGCTGACGGGCGCGCCGCCGAGCGGGATCGACCGCATCGAGGACACGTCGCGCGAGGGCAGCGACGGGTGCTCCAGGACGCGGATCGTCATGGTGGGGATCGCGCCCCAGACCTCGACCTTCTCCCGCTCGATGACCTCCAGCACCTGACCCGGGTCGAACTTCCCCTCCAGGAAGACGAGCGTCCCGCCGCCGATGAGCGCCAGGCCGAGCGCCTGCAGCCCGCCGATGTGGAACAGGGGGCCGGTGAGCAGCGAGACGAAGCCCGGGGCGTCGTCGTCGACCTGCTGCGGCAGGCGCCGCGAGACCGCGAGCGACTGGTGCATCGTCGCGATCCACGAGCGGTGCGCGAGCGTCGCGCCCTTCGGCAGCCCGGTCGTCCCCGCGGTGAAGACGATGAGCGCGGGGTCGTTCTCGTCGCCGTCGAGGACGCGCCGCGGCGTGACCGCCCCGCGGCCGGCGGCAACCGCCTCGTCGATCATCGGGCGCAGCGCCTCGACGTCGATCGTGGCCACGCCGTCCGGCACCTTCGCGAGGCGCTTGGCGTCCCCGATGACCAGCGCGGGGGTCGTGAGGGCCAGCGCGTGCGCGACCTCCTCCTCGCTCCACCAACCGTTGCCCGGCGCGGCGACCGCGCCGATCGACAGCGCGGCCCACAGCGAGACGATCCACTCCGGCGAGTTCACGGCGAGGATCAGGACGCGGTCCCCCTCGGCCACGCCGAGCGCGCGCAGGTGCTCGCCCACGACGTCGACCGCCGCGAGCACGTCGGCGAACGACAGCCGCCGCTCGCCCTGGACGAGGTGCGGCCGGTCGCCCCAGCGGGCGGCGTCCTCCAGCAGCTGCGGCAGCCGCGTCCGCCGCGGCTCGTACATCAGGAACGGGATGCCGCCCGACTGCGACCGGACGGGGGTCTCGCCCCAGGTGAAGCTCGTCATGCGAAGAACTCTACACCTCATTGGTTGGGGACTAGAGTATTCTCGACACCATGGCCTCCGACACGACCTCCTCCCGCCGCGCCGGCGAGATGCCCGAAGCGCTGCTGACCGACGAGCTCATCGCCTCGATGAGCAAGCGCGCCGGGACGCAGCTGCGCATCGAGCACTCGACGAACAACGAGGAGGCCACGCGTATCGCGGTAGCGAAGTTCGCCGCCGGCATCGGCGACATCAACCCCCTGTGGACGGACGCGGAGTACGCGCAGTCCTCGCCCTACGGCGCCCGCGTCGCCCCGCCGAGCTTCTTCATCGGCTGCTTCTCCGGGATCCAGTTCGGCTGGCCGGGCCTCGGCTCCTTCCACAACCTCACGCGGGTGACGTTCGGCAAGCCCGTGTACGTGGGGGACACCGTGAACGCGACGTGCACCTACGACGGCTTCACCGGGCCGCGCCCGTCGAACTTCGCGGGGAACATGGTCACCGACCTGTTCACCAACCGCTACGCCAACCAGCACGGTGAGGAGCTCGCGCAGATCCACTGGGAGGTCGTGAACTTCGAGCGCTCGGCCGCCAAGGAGAAGACCGAGAAGAAGTCCACGAGCGGCGGCGGGCCGACCCTGCCGCACGTCTGGGACGAGGCCGAGCTGGAGCGCATCGAGGCGCAGGTCCTGGCCGAGGCACCACGCGGCGCTACGCCGCGGTACATCGAGGACGTGAAGGTCGGCGACCACGTCGACACGCTCACCAAGGGCCCGATCGGCCTGACGGACGAGATCGCCTTCGTCGTCGGCGGCGGCACACCGATCCCGCGCCTGAGCGCCCACGCGGTCGCGCTGCACTCCTACGCCAAGCACCCCGCGTGGTCCTTCCGCGATCCCGAGACCGGCGCGCAGGAGCCGATCTACTCCGTGCACTACAACGTCCACGCGGCCCGCGCGATGGGCGTGGGCTACCCGTACGACGTCGGCTTCCAGCGCCAGGCGTGGCAGATCCACCACCTCAGCCACTGGTGCGGCGACGCCGGCTGGATCAAGAGCTGCGAGTCGCGCTACCGGCGCTTCGTCTTCCTCTCCGACGTCGTGGAGCTGAGCGGCACGGTCACCGGCATCCGGGTCGACGAGGACGGCGAGCACGTCGTGGACATCGAGACGCGGGCGGTCAACCAGCGCGGCGAGGACTGCATGCCGGGCAAGGCGACCGTCGCGCTGCCGAGCCGCGCGGACGCCGAGGCCGGCGCCCCGAGCCCCGCCGCCCGCCGGGCCCGCTGAGGACTCCCGGCGATGGCCGGCCGCGAGCGCGAACCCGACCCCGTCGAGTGGGTCCGCGAGCGCTGGCTCGAGCAGGACCTGCCGGACGCGGACCGCTTCATGGCGCTCGCGTCCGTCATGCGGGCGCACCAGGTGATCGTGTCCGAGCTCGATCGCGCGCTGCGGCCCCTCGGGATCGGGCGGACGACCTACCTCGCGCTGCTGACCCTCGCGCTGTCGAAGGACGGTGCCCGGGCGCCGAGCTACCTGAGCCGGTACCTCATGGTGCACCAGACCACGGTCACCAACCTGCTCGACCACGCGGAGAAGCAGGGCTGGATCAAGCGCGAGCCGCACCCGACCGACCGGCGCGCGTCGTTGGCGGTCCTGCGTCCGGCGGGCCGCAAGCTCGTGCGCTCCGCCACGGCGGCGGCCGCGGAGGCGGGCTTCGGCGTGGGAGCGGTGGACGACGCGACGCTCGCCACGCTGATCGAGACGCTGCGCGGGGTGCGCCGCGCGGTCGGGGACCTGCCGCCGGCCTAGCCGGTGGCGCCGGCGCCGGCGGCGTCGAGCACCTCGGCCTCGCCGCGCTTGAGCACGCGCAGGACCAGGGCGACGGACGACAGCAGCGCGATCGCCCCGAGGGTGATCTGCACGCTGACGATGCCCTCCTCGGTCCAGTAGACGTCGTCGAGCTTCAGCAGCAGCGCGGACTCGTCGAGGGTCAGCGCGACGCCCGCGCCGAAGGGCACGGCGAGGAACGGGTCCAGGTCCTCGTTGCGCGAGATGATGGAGACGGCTCCCGCGACGAAGGCCAGGCCGATGCCCGGGACGAAGTGGTGGATGTGCTGCTCGCCCACGACGAAGTCGCGGAACGGCCCGAAGCGACCGCGGCGCCGGATGATCGTCGTGGACAGCCGCACGATCGCGAAGGTCGTGGTGAACGAGAGCAGCAGGTTCAGCAGGGCGTTCTCGCGGGTGGAGCCGCCGCGGTAGCCGGCGACCGCGACCTCCACGGTCTGCTCGAACGCCTGCTCCGCGGCGAGCACGACGTCGTCCGTCTCGGTCGGCAGCGGCGCGTCGCCTCGCCGCCACACCCGCGCGATCTCCGCGGTCACGACGCCGC
>JAOPZU010000093.1 GCA_025963955.1 Solirubrobacterales bacterium | reverse complement strand
TCGGCGTCGTGCTCGCCGTCGGCCTCGTCGTCTACCTCCGCGGGCGCCGCGCCGGCCGCTGGACCGTGTTCGCGGAGCGCGTGCGCCCGTTCGTCTTCGCCGTCCGCCGGATGCTCGGCGTCTCCGGCGTGATCCTGCTCGTCGCCAGCTCGGCGATCTGGTTGTCGGAGGGCCTGATCTTCTACCTCGTCGGCCGCTCGCTGTCGCTCGCGATCAGCCTGCCCGAGGCGGCCTTCCTCGTGGTCATCGGCTCCTTCTTCGCCCTCATCCCCGCGGCGCCCGGCTACGTCGGCACCTACGACGCCGCCGTCCTCTTCGGCCTCAAGGCCCTGAACATCTCGGGCGGCCCGTCGATCGGCTTCACGATCCTCGTGCGCTTCGTCCTCTTCGTGCCGGTGACGCTCGTCGGCCTGCTGTTCATGCTCTTCCGCTACGGCGGCCTGGCGCGGCTGACCGGCCGCCGCTCCGCGACAGCGACATCTTCCCCGGACCTCCGCGTCCCGACGCCTCTCTCCGACCAAGGACCCACCACGTGAGCCCCGAGCCCGCCATCACCGACACCCCGGACCTCAGCGAGGCCGACGCCGGCCTGCTGGCCGACAAGACCATCGTGGTCGTGATGCCGGCGTACAACGCGGCGAACACGCTGCGCCTGACGCTCGACGCGATCCCACCCGGGTGGGTCGACGAGATCATCCTCGTCGACGACAACTCCTCGGACTCCACCGTCGAGGTCGCGAAGCAGCTCAACCTGCGCGTGATCGCCCACCCGCACAACGTGGGCTACGGCGGCAACCAGAAGACGTGTTACATGGAGGCCCTCCGCCATGGCGCGGACGTGGTCATCATGCTCCACCCCGACGGCCAGTACGACCCGAGCCTGATCCCCTCGCTCGTGCGCCCGATCCTCAACGACGAGGCCGACATGGTGCTCGGCTCGCGCTTCAAGTCGCCCGGCGGCGCCCTCAAGGGCGGCATGCCGATGTACAAGTTCATCTCCAACCGCTTCCTCACCGAGACCGAGAACCTCGTCCTCGGGCAGAAGTTCACCGAGCTGCACACCGGCTATCGCGCCTACAGCCGCCAGTTCCTCATCACGGTGCCCTTCCTGCGCAACTCGACCGACTTCGTCTTCGACTCCGAGGTCATCGCCCAGGCCGTCGCGCTCGAGCAGCGCGTGACCGAGGTCGCGGTCGAGACGCGCTACTTCCCCGAGGCCTCCTCCGCGAGCCTGAGCCAGAGCCTCGTCTACGGCTCCAAGACGCTGCTGACGATGGCGCGCTACTTCCTGCACAAGCGCGGCCTCGTGCGCTCGCGGCTGTTCCGGCCCTAGTCGCACCCGCCGTCGTGGACACCCGCCGCTATCGCCTGGCCGCCGCCGGGCTGATCGCCCTCGCCGCCACGGCGATGGTGCTGGTCGCGCGCGGCGGGTTCTTCTACCAGGACGACTTCCTCTTCCTGCGGCAGGGCCACGACGCGACGCTGAGCTTCGACTACCTCCGGCAGGGCGCCTTCGGCCACTTCTTCCCCGGCTTCCGAGCGACCTTCTGGCTGCAGGACCGGACGTTCGGCCTTAAGCACGGATGGGCCGTCGCCATCGTCGCCGTCTTCCACGTGGCGTTGATGGTCGCGATGGCGCGCCTGCTGTCGCTGCTCTTCGGCCGACGCCCGGCGACGCTCGCGCTGCTCGGGGTGTTCTGCTTCTCGGGGCTGTGGCTCTCCGGCTACCTGTGGTGGGTCTCTGCCATACAGGTGATGCCGGCGATGCTGCTGACGATCCTCGCGGTGGACGCACATGTTCGCTTCCTGCTCGATCGCCGGCTGCGCCACGTCGTCGTCGTGTCGGTCGCGCTGGCCGTCGCTTTCTGCTTCTACGAGAAGCCCGCGCAGCTGCTCGTCCTGCTCCCGTTGCTGACCGTGCTCGCCTTCTCGGACGCCCGGCGCCCCCGCGAGGTGGTCCGGGTCCTCGTCCGTCAGTGGCCCATGTGGGCGGGCATCGGGGTGGTCGTCCTGCTCTACGCCGTCGCCTACGTGACCGGTGACTTCTTCTTCGAGACGGTCCACCCCACGGCGGGGACGTTCGTGCGGACCGTCGCCCTCTCCTGGCACCAGGGCTTCGTGCCCGCGTTCCTGGGGGGGCCGGTCGGCGTCCTGAAGCACGGGGCGCTCGGCTATCCCGACCCGTCCCGGCTGCTGACCATCGTCGACCAGCTCATCGTGCTCGGTGTGGTCGTTGCCTCGCTGCGCCGCCGGCGCGCGGCCTGGCGCGGCTGGGCCTTCTTCCTGACCGCCTTCGCCCTGAACGTCGCGGTGATCGCCTGGACGCGCTCTGGCCTGCTCGGGCAGGGCGTCGGTCGCGAGCTGAAGTACCTCATCGACATCCTGCCCTTCGCCGTGCTCGGCGTCGGCCTTGCGCTGCTGCCGCTGCGGGTGGGGCCGCGAGCGGTCCCGGTGCCGGCTCCGGTAGCGCCGCGCGCGAGCCGCCTCCCGCTCAGGTTCCTCGCCGCCGGGCTCGCCGCCGCCTGCTTCCTGGCCGCCTTCGGCGTCTCCGCGGTGCGGGTGGCCGGGTTCTGGCACGACGGGGAGAGTGCGATGCTCGGGCGGGGGATCGCTGCGTCCCGCCCGCTCCCCGCGGGGCCGGACATCCTCTACCTCGACCAGCGTGTCTCCGAGGGCGTTCTCGCCGCTGCTTTCCAGCCCTACCAGCGCCACTCGGTCCTGCTGCCCCTCTTCGGGCTCGACCTCCGCTACGCCGGCCAGGCGACCCGCCTGCTCACGGTCGAGAAGGGTGGCACGATCGGCCCCAGGGACGTCCCGGCGCAGACGGCGCTCGACCCGGCCACCGCGACGATCGACGGCCAGCCGCTCGCGCCGGATCCGTCCGGCGCGGCGTGCATCGACGACGACGCTGATCACCTGCTCGTGCTGCCGCTGAGCGCGCCGCTGCCGGCCGGGCGCCCGTACCTGCAACTCGACGTCCGCGTCCCGCGGCGCATCACGCTCCGCTTCCCGCAGGAGGCGGCCATCGGCGACGCCACGATCCACCCGGCCGAGCGCGTCACCCCGCTCCCGGTCGATGCCTCCGGCCGTCCGCTGTACCTCCCGCTGGAGGATCCGCACGCCGCCGGTGTCCAGATCCTCGTGAAGGCGGGCAATCCGGTGTGTGTGCGTGGCGGACACGCCGGGGTGCCGGTCCCGTGACCGCCGGACCCGTCACCATGGTCCGCTGATGGCCACGTCCACGCTCACGTCGCCCGCAGCCCTGCGCGCCCGCCTGCCGCAGCTCGCCCCCGGCGACCTCGCCGCCGTCACCGTCGCCGCCCTCCTCCTTGTCTGGTGGGCGATCCAGGCCTTCGGCGAGCCGCTGACCCTCGACGTTGGCCTCGCCTACGAGGGCGGCAAGGTCGCGCTAG
>JAOPZU010000089.1 GCA_025963955.1 Solirubrobacterales bacterium | reverse complement strand
CGCGACCTTTCTGCTCGACGTCCCGATGCGCGACCTGCGCGCCGCCGGCAAGGCGCTCGGCGGCTCGCTGAACGACGCCTACCTCGCCGCGCTGGGCGGCGGCCTGCGCCGCTACCACGAGGCGCTGGACTCGTCCGTCGGCGAGGTCCCCGTCGGGATGCCGATCAGCCTCCGCACGAAGGACGACGGCGACGGCGGCAACCGCTTCGCCGGCGCCCGGATCGGCCTGCCGGTCGCCGAGCGCGACCCGTCCGCGCGGATGGCCCGCGTGCGCGAGCAGGTGCTGCGCGCCCGAGACGAGCCCGCGCTCGACCTGACCGGCGCGACCGCGCCCCTGATGAGCCGCGTCCCGACGCCGCACCTGACCCGCGCGACGGGGTCGTTCACGAAGGCGCTGGACCTGCAGGCGTCGAACTTCCGCGGCCTCGACCGCCCGGCCTTCATGGCCGGCGCCGAGGTGCTCGAGGTCTACCCGCTGGGCCCTGTCCCGGGCTGCGCGATCATGGCCACCCTGATCTCCCACAGCGGGACCTGCTGCATCGGCGTCGCGGTCGACACCTCCGCCGTCACCGACGTCGCGCTGCTGCGCACGTGCCTGCGTGAGGGGATCGCGGAGATCCTCTCCGACACGGGCACGGCCCCGTCGGACGCGACGGGGCTCTAGCCGCCGGCGGTCCGGGGACCCGATCCGGGTCCCCGTCCGCACCCCGGCGCGTCGGACCGGTCAGGTCGCGACCCGCCCCCCGCATCCCTCAGCGGCCCTTCCACTCCGGGGCGCGCTTCTCCTTGAAGGCGGCGACGCCCTCCTGGATGTCCTCCGTCGAGAACGCCAGCGCGAGCTGCGAGCGCAGGTAGTCCCAGGCGTCCTCCAGGGGCATGTCGCCCTGACGCCAGAGCGCGTCCTTGCCGAGCTTCATCAGGAGCGGCGACTTCAGCGCGAGCTTGCCGGCCAGCTCCGCGGTCGCGGCGTCGAGCTCGTCGGCCGGGACGACGCGGTTGACGACGCCGATCCGCTTGGCCTCCTCCGCATCGAAGCGCTCGCCGAGGAGCATCAGCTCCGTCGCGGTCTTGCGCGGGAGGTTGCGGTAGAGCAGCGCCGCGATCATGAACGGGAAGACGCCGACGTTGATCTCCGGCGTGCCGAAGACCGCCGTGTCGGACGCGATCACCAGGTCGCAGGCGAGCGTCAATCCGAACGCGCCGGCCAGGCAGTGGCCGCCGATCTTCGCGACGACCGGCTTGCCCAGCTGCCCGACCAGCGTGAAGAGCTCGGGGAACAGCAGGATCGAGCGATGCTTGGTCACCAGCGGCACGTCGCTGGCGAAGCCGCCGAGGTTGCCGCCGGAGCTGAACGTCCTGGGGTGCGTGGAGGCGAGGACGACGCAGTGGACGTCCTCGTCGTCGCGCGCCGCGGTGAACGCCGCGATCAGCGAGCCCATCAGCTCGTCGGAGAGCGCGTTGCGGGTGTCCGGGTCGTCCAGGGCGATCGTCGCGACGCCGTCGGAGACGCCGTAGGCGATGCGGTCGAACGTCGGCACGTCGCTCATCATGCGCCCGCCTTCGTGGTCTCGTGGTCCCAGGCGCCGTCGAGACCCTCCTTGCGGAGCTCGAACTTCTGCACCCGCTGCGTCGCCGTCTTCGGCAGCGACTCGCGGACCAGCACGTACCGCGGGACCATGAACTTCGCCAGCTGCTCGGCGCAGTGGTCGCGGATCGCGGCGGGGTCGATCGTGACGCCCTCGCGCGGGACGACGACGATCATGACCTCCTCCTCGCCCAGGTCGGACGGGACGCCGACGGCGGCGGACTCGGCGACGTCGTCGTGGAGGTTGACCGCGCGCTCGACCTCGTAGGAGGAGATGTTCTCGCCGCGGCGGCGGATGACGTCCTTCATGCGGTCGAGGAAGACGAGGTAGCCGTCCTCGTCGCGGCGGCCGCGGTCGCCGGTGAGGAACCAGCCGTCGCGCATCGCCGTGGCGGTCGCCTCCTCGGTCTTGAGGTAGCCGCGGAAGAGCGTGTCCTCCTGCCTGGGCCGCACGACGATCTCGCCGGGCTCGCCGTCCGGGGCGGGCCTGCCGTCGTCGTCCTGGACCTCGACCTCGGCCCACGAGACGGCCTTGCCGAGCTTGCCCGGCTTGATGTCGTCCGGGGGCGAGCCGAGGCAGAAGCAGGCGGTCTCGGTGAGACCGTAGATCTCGAGGATGTCGAGGCCGTAGCGCTTCTCGAAGTCGCGCCAGAGCTCCTTCGGCGCCGCGCCGCCGACCGCGAGGCGCAGGGTGTTGTCGGCGTCGTTCTCGCGGACGGGCTGCTTGTAGAGCATCGTCAGCATCGCGCCGATGTAGTTGAACACCGTCGCCCGGTGCTCGCGGATCTCGTCGAAGAAGCGCGAGGCCGAGAACTTCGGCGAGAGGATCAGCGGTCGGCCGGAGACGATCGAGCCCATCACCGACAGCATCTGCGCGTTGACGTGGAACAGCGGCAGCGTCGTGTAGAGGACGTCGTCCTGGCCGACCCGGAGGAACCGCTT
>JAOPZU010000083.1 GCA_025963955.1 Solirubrobacterales bacterium | reverse complement strand
GTCAAGACCCTCAGGCGGGACGATGGACACCGCGCCGGCGGCCATTGAGCTCGACGGCCTGACGCGCCGCTACGGGTACCGGACCGTCCTGGAGGACGTGAGCCTGCGGCTCCCCACGGCGCAGACGCTCGTCGTCTTCGGGCCGAACGGCGCGGGCAAGTCCACGCTGCTCCGGGTCCTCGCGACGCTCCTGCGCCCGCACGCCGGCACCGTCCGCGTCCTCGGCGAGGAGCTGCCCGCACGCGCCTGGGCGGTCCGGGGCCGGCTCGGCCTGCTGACCCACGACCCGCTGCTCTACGGCGACCTCTCGGCCCGCGAGAACCTCCGTTTCCACGCCCGGCTGCACGGCGTCCCGCTCGGCCGCGTGGACGAGCTGCTGACGGCGGTCCAGCTCGAGCGGCGCGCCGACGAGCCCGTGCACACGTACTCCCGGGGCATGGTCCAGCGCACCGCCGCCTGCCGCGCCGTCCTCCACGACCCCGCCGTGCTGCTGCTGGACGAGCCGAACGCCAACCTGGATCCGGGGGCCATCGAGCTGCTGGAGCCGCTCGTCGGCCGCGCCTCCGGGCGCACCCGCGTCCTCACGAGCCACGACCCGGCCGCGGGCCTGGCGGAGGCGGACCTCGTCCTCGGCCTGCAGGGCGGCCGGCCGGTGCTGCTGGCCCCGGCCGCGCAGGTCACCGTCGCGCAGGTGACGGAGCTCTACCGCCGATGACGGGCCGGCCGCCGACCCCGTCGCCGCCGCGCGTGACGTCCACCCGCACCGCCGTGGGCGCACTGCTGCGCAAGGAGCTGCTGCTCGAGCGCCGCGTGCCGCAGGTCCTGCCGGCGATGGCGCTCTTCAGCGTCGTCACCTTCGTCGTCTTCCGCTTCGCGCTGGACACGACGAGCGTCGAGGGCGACACCGCCAGCGGCGTGCTGTGGGTCACGCTGCTGTTCGCGGCGATGCTCGGGGCCGGGCGGCTGTTCGTCGCCGACCACGAGGAGGGCGGCATCGAGGCGCTGCTGCTGGCCCCCGTCGACCGCACCGCGCTGCTGCTGGCGAAGGCGACGACGTTCTTCGCGTTCCTCGCGTTCGTGGAGCTCATCGCGGTGCCCGCGTTCGCGATCCTGCTGCTGGAGCCGGGGCTCTCCCTCGGCGACGTGGGGCGGCTGGCGCTCATCCTCGCGCTCGCGGACTTCGGGATCGCCGTCATCGGCACGCTCTTCGGCGCCCTGGCGATCCAGACCCGCGCCCGCGACCTGATCCTGCCGCTGATGGCGCTGCCGCTGCTCGTCCCCGTGGTCATCAGCGCCGCGAAGGCCACCGCGCCCGTCCTCGCCGCGACGGGCGCAGGCGCCGTACCCGGGCGCTATCTGGCGGTCCTCGGCCTCTATGATCTTGTCTTCGGGCTGCTGGCCTACGCCGTCTTCGATTATCTCCTCGACGACTGACTCCCGCGGCTCTCAGCGAACGAGGTCCGTCACCACGATGTACTCCACCAAGCTGCGCTCCCTGTCCCTGGCCACGCTGCTCACGCTGGGCGGCGCCTTCCTGCTGGCCGCGTACTACGCGCCGGTCGAGGCGGACCAGGGCTTCTCCCAGAAGATCTTCTACGTGCACGTCCCGATGGCGATCGTCGCGCTCGGCGGCTTCGTGTGGGGCGGGATCCAGGGCCTGCTGTTCCTGCGCACCCGGGATCCGAAGCACGATCTGCGCTCGTACGTCGCGATCCACATGTCGGTCATCCTCGGCATCGGCGTGCTGCTGACGGGCGGCCTCTGGGCCCGCGCAGCGTGGGGCGTCTGGTTCGAGTGGCGGGAAGCGACGCTCGTCAGCTTCCTCATCGTCTTCCTCCTGTACTGCACCTACCAGCCGCTGCGGTTCTCGATCCTCGACCCGGAGAAGCAGTCGCGCTACGCGGCGGTCTTCGCGGTCACGGCCGGCGCGTTCGTCCCCCTGAACTTCATGGCGGTCCGCCTGGCGAACCCGTTCATCCACCCGCGGGTGCTGAACAACACGACGGGCGGCGCGCTCCCGGTGGACATGAAGATCCCCTTCTACCTCGCGCTCGTCGGCATGACGCTGCTGTTCGTCACCCTCTACCGCCTGGAGATGACGCACAAGCTGACGCGCGGTCGCGTGAAGGGGCTCGAGCGCCGGCTGGAGCGCCTGCAGGGCGAACGCGACGAGGCGAGCATCCCCGCGCGCTCCGCGGCGCCCCAGGTGCTGGCATGACGCCGCTGGCGTCGGTGCACTTCCCGGACGGGTCGGGCTACGTCCTGGCCGCGTACCTCGTCTTCTTCCTGCTGCTGCTGATCTACCTCGGCATCACGGCCTACCGGCTGCTCGGGCTGGAGCGCCGGCTGGGCGACCTGACGCGACAGCTCGACGAGGCGGAGGCGAAGAGCGCGCTGGACGGCGCGAGCGCGCCGGCGCCCGCCGCGGCCGCCGTCCCTGCTCCGGACGAGGTCCCGCGATGAGCGCCGGCACGACCGCCGAGCTGCTGACGCTCGGCATCTCCTACAAGACGGCGCCCGTCGCCCTGCGCGAGCGCCTCGCGCTGACCGACGTCGAGGCGGGCCACTTCGTCCAGCGGCTCGTGGAGGACGCGGTCGTCCACGAGGCCGTCGCGATCTCGACGTGCAACCGGACCGAGATCTACCTCGTCTGCCAGGACCCGGTCGAGGCCGAGACCGCCCTGCTGGGCGCGCTGGCCAAGCGCGCGGACATCCGCCCGACCGAGCTCGCGGGCCTGATCTACTCGCCGCGCAACTGCGACGCGGCGCGCCACCTGTACCGGGTGACGAGCGGCCTGGAGTCGATGATCGTCGGCGAGGCCGAGGTCCAGGGCCAGGTCAAGCGCGCCTACGAGGCGGCGCTGCAGGCCGGCACCACGGGCCCGCTGACGAACAAGCTCTTCACCGCCGCGCTGCAGACGGGCAAGCGGGTCCGCTCGGAGACGGGCCTCGGCTCGTCCCGCACGAGCGTCTCGACCGTCGCGGTCGACCTGGCCGCGGACGTCGTCGGCGACCTCGCCGGGCGGGACGTCGTCATCATCGGCGCCGGCGAGACCGCGGAGCTCACCGCCCAGGCGCTGGCCGCCCGCGGCGTCACCACGATCTTCGTCGCCAACCGCAACGCCCATCGCGCGCTGTCGCTGGCCGAGCGCTTCGGCGGCGCGGTGGTGTCCCTGGACGAGCTGCCGACCCGCCTGACGAAGGCGGACATCGTCGTCTCCTCGACCTCCTCGCCGCACCCGATCGTCGGGGTCGAGGAGCTGGAGGTCGTCATGCAGGAGCGCCACGGGCGCCCGCTCGTCCTCATCGACATCGCCGTTCCGCGCGACATCGAGGCAGCTTGCGGCGAGCTCAGCGGCGTCACGCTCTACGACATCGACGACCTGCAGGCCGTCGTCGCGCGCAACATGTCCGTCCGCGAGGGCGAGCGCGGCCAGGCCACCGCGATCGTCGAGGACGAGATCGTCCGCTTCGCGCGCTGGATGGGCCAGCTCGACGTCCGCCCGACCATCACCGCCCTGCGCGAGCACGGCACGTCGATCGTCGACGCCGTGCTCGCCGAGAACGCCGGCCGCTGGGAGACCGCCTCGCCGCGCGACCTCGCCCGCATCGACGCGATGGCGCGGTCGGTCATGCAGCGCCTGCTGCACGAGCCGACGATCCGCCTGAAGGGGATGCAGGAGCACGGGTCGTCCACCGGCCACGGGCGCCTGCAGCTCGTCCGCGAGCTCTTCGACCTCGACGATGCCGCCGTGCGCGCCGGGGCGGACCGCAGCGCCCAGGCGGACAACGTGCGCGCGCTCGACGAGCGCCGGCGCGGCGCGTAGCCGCGCCGAGGTCGAGGTCGGACCATGAGGATCGGGACGCGATCGTCTCCGCTGGCGCTGGCCCAGGCCGGGATGGTCTGCGACGCGCTGGGCGGCGCGGAGGCGGGCCACGAGATCGTGAGGATCACGACCACGGGCGACCGCAACCGCGCCCTGGCGGACAAGGCGAAGTGGGTCACCGAGCTGGAGCGCGCGCTCGTCGAGGGGCGGATCGACCTCGCCGTCCACTCCGCCAAGGACGTGCCGACGGAGCTGCCGGACGGGCTCGAGCTGGTCGGCTGCCTGCCGCGCGAGGACCCGCGCGACGCGATCTGCGGCACGCTGCGCGTCGACGGCCGACCGGCCCGCGTGGGGACCGCGTCGTTGCGGCGCGCCGCCCAGCTGCGGGCGCTGGCGGGCGCAGGCGGGGACGGCTTCGAGGTCGTCGAGATCCGCGGGAACGTCGACACCCGGCTCGGGAAGCTCGCGGCCGGCGAGGTCGACGCCGTCGTGCTCGCGCTCGCCGGGCTCAAGCGCCTCGGCCGCGAGGACGCGGTCGACGACGTGCTGGACCTGATCCCCGCGGCGGGTCAGGGCACCGTGGTGCTCGAGGCGCGCGCCGGCCTGGATCCCGGGCTGCGCGACGAGCCGACGTGGCGCGCGCTGCACGCCGAGCGCGCCTGCGTCCACGCCCTCGGCGCCGACTGCGCCTCCGCCGTCGGCGCGCACCTGCGCCCGGACGGGACGCTCGTGGCCTGGGTCGGCAGCCTCGACGGCTCCGCGTGGCTGCGGGACGAGCTGCACGTCACCACGGGAGCGGACGCGGTGGCGCTCGGCGCGCAGATGGCCGACCGCCTGCTGGCCGCCGGCGCGGCCGGACTGCTCGACAACGGGACGACCCAGGTATGAGCGACACCATCCCGCCCGGCACCGCCTACCTCGTCGGCGCGGGTCCCGGTGACCGCGGGCTGATGACCGCGCGCGCCTTGGAGCTCGTCGCGAGCTGCGACGTCATCCTCTTCGACAAGCTCATCCCGGAGGACGCGCTGAGCGGCGCGCGGGAGGACGCGGTCCTCATCGACGTCGGGAAGATCGGCGGCGGCAAGCAGGTCCCGCAGGCGACGACGAACGCGCTGCTCATCGAGCACGCGCTGGCGGGCCGCAGCGTCCTGCGCCTGAAGGGCGGCGATCCGTTCGTCTTCGGGCGCGGCGGCGAGGAGGCGCTGGACTGCGTGGCGCACGGCGTTCCCTTCCAGGTGGTGCCGGGCGTGACGGCGGGCATCGCCGCCTCGGCCTACGCCGGCGTCCCGGTCACCCAGCGCGGCGTCGCGGCCGCGGTGGCCTTCGTCACCGGCCACGAGGACCCGGCCAAGCCCGAGACGCAGATCGACTGGCCCGCCCTCGCGGCCTTTCCCGGCACGCTCGTCTTCTACATGGGGGTGCGGCAGCTGCCGCGGATCGCCGAGCAGCTGCAGCGCGGCGGGCGACCTGCGGACGAGCCGGTGGCGATCATCCAGCGCGGCACCTACGGCGACCAGCGCTCGATCCTCTCGACGCTCGCGCGCGTCGCGGAGGACGCCGTGGCCGCGCAGATCAAGCCGCCGTCCATCACCGTCATCGGCCCGGTCGCCGCGCTCCACGACGAGCTGCAGTGGCTCGCGGCGGCGCGCCCGCTGGCCGGCGTGACGGTGG
>JAOPZU010000079.1 GCA_025963955.1 Solirubrobacterales bacterium | reverse complement strand
GTCAAGGAGAACGTCGAGGACGGCGTCCGCGCGACGAAGGACCTGCTCGACCGCTTCAACGAGCTGGCCGCGAACTACTCCGAGGAGACCGCGGACGAGTTCGCCAAGCTCCAAGCGAAGATCGACGCCGCCGACGCGTGGAACCTCGACACCCAGCTCGAGTACGCGATGGACGCCCTGCGCTGCCCGCCCGCCGACGCCTCCGTGGTCGATCTCTCCGGCGGTGAGAAGCGCCGCGTCGCGCTCTGCCGCCTGCTGCTGAGCGCCCCCGACCTGCTGCTCCTCGACGAGCCGACGAACCACCTGGACGCCGACTCCGTCACGTGGCTTGAGCAGCACCTGGCCGACTACAAGGGCGCCGTCGTGGCCGTGACCCACGACCGGTACTTCCTCGACAACGTCGCGGGCTGGATCCTGGAGATCGACCGCGGACGCGGCATCCCCTACGAGGGCAACTACACCCAGTGGCTCGAGGCGAAGCAGAAGCGCCTGGAGATGGAGGACCGGCAGGACAAGTCGCGCTCACGCCAGATCGCGGCCGAGCTCGAGTGGGTCCGGACGAACCCGAAGGGGCGCCGCACGAAGTCCAAGGCGCGCCTCTCGCGCTACGAGGAGCTGGTCGCCGAGGAGGCGAACCAGAAGCTCGAGGAGATCACGATCCACATCCCGCCGGGGCCGCGCCTGGGCGACGTGGTCATCGAGGCGAAGAACCTCACCAAGGGCTTCGGCGACCGGATGCTCATCGAGGACCTCTCCTTCACGCTGCCGCCCGCGGGCATCGTCGGCGTCATCGGCCCGAACGGCGCCGGTAAGACGACGCTCTTCAAGATGCTGACCGGCGAGGAGCAGCCGACGTCGGGCTCGATCCGGGTCGGCGACACGGTGGACCTCGCCTACGTCGACCAGTCCCGCGACTCCCTGGACCCGAACAAGACGGTCTGGGAGGAGATCTCCGAGGGTCACGACTACATCGCCGTCGGCAAGCGGGAGCTCAACTCGCGGCAGTACGTGGCGGGCTTCAACTTCAAGAAGTCCGACCAGCAGAAGAAGGTCGGCAAGCTCTCCGGCGGCGAGCGCAACCGCGTGCAGCTCGCGAAGCTGCTGCGCCGCGGCGGCAACCTGCTGCTCCTCGACGAGCCGACGAACGACCTGGACGTCGAGACGCTGTCGGCGCTGGAGTCGGCGCTGCTGGCGTTCTCCGGCTGCGCGGTGGTCATCTCCCATGACCGGTTCTTCCTGGACCGCATCGCCACCCACGTGCTCGCCTTCGAGGGCGACTCGCAGGTGACGTGGTTCGAGGGCAACTTCGAGGCCTACGAGGACGCGCGGCGCCAGCGCATCGGCGACGCCGCCGACCGCCCGCACCGCCTCACGTACAAGAAGCTCACGCGCAGCTAGGCCGGGGGGATCCTCGGCACCTGAGGACCCGTCAGCCCTTGGCCAGCCGCGCCGCCACCTCCCCCGGCCGGACGTCGACCATCTTCTCGCGGATGCGGCCTTCGACGGGGCCACGGACCATCATGCCGAGCATGCGCCCGGGGTCGCCCGTCAGGCGGTAGGTGACCTGCGTCCGCCCGTCGCCGAGGTCCCGCAGCTCCCAGGCCCCGACGAGGCTCTTCAGGTCACCCTTGGTCTGCTCCCAGCGGACGGCCGTGTTCGGCTCGTAGGAGAAGCGGACCTCGGTCCTGATGACGCGGACCTTCGCGTCGCTCGAGGTGATGCACCGCAGCGGCCGGCCCTGCGCGTCGGACTCGAGGACCGTCATCTCCTGGAGGCCGGACTGCCACTCGGGCGCGATCGCCACGTCCTCCAGGAGCGCGTAGACCTCGTCGATCGGCGCGTCGACCGCGGCCGACGCCTCACCACCCAGATTTCCCATGGCGGGACCCTACCCAGCCGTGCCCGGCCGGACGCGCCGCGGAGGGGGCTCAGCCGCGGACGTCGCGCTTGGTCACCACGAGCGCCCCCGCCAGCGTGAAGGCGACGACCCAGGCGACGACGACCAGGCCGCCGGTCAGCTGCGAGACCTCGTCGGCGCCACCGGCGGTGATGAGGGCGCCCGACGCCGCCCCGATGCTGTACTTCGAGAAGAAGTCGATGAACGCGCCCAGGATCGACTCCACCGCGAGGATGTAGACGAGCGCCCCGGCGACCGCGGCCGCCTGGTTGCGCAGGATCGCGCCCATCGCCACGCCGAAGGCGGCGAGGAAGGCTCCGGCGAGGATCCCCCCGAGCGACTGCAGCAGCAGGTCACCCCCCGACGGCCATGGCGCGTCGGCGAACAGCGCGATGCAGAGCAGGCCGACGATCGTGTTGAGCGCCCCGGCAGCGACGCCGGCGAGGGCGTGGGCGACGCCCTTCGCGATGATCACCTTCCACCGGACGGGCGTCGCCAGGAAGGTCGCGACCTGCGTGCCGTGGCGCGCCTCGCCGCCCATGTTGACGGCGCCGAAGACGAGCAGGATCAGCAGCGCGGGGAACTGCGCGCCGGCCAGGACGTCGAGCAGGTCCTGGCTCGTGTCGACCGAGCTGCTCGCCAGCAGCGAGAGCAGCGTGATGAGCAGGCACAGGCCCGCGCTGGCGGCGAGGAAGATGGCGGTGGTCCGCTTCGTCGTGACGAGCTTCATGAGCTCGACCTTGATGAGCCGGCTCATGCGATGCCCCCCGTCCCGTCCGCCTGGTCGACCAGGTCGAAGAACGCCTGCTCCAGGTTGGCGACCAGCGGGTAGAGCTCCGTGACGAGCACCCGCTCGTCGAGAGCGATCTGCGCGACCTGCGCGCCCGTCGCGGCGGTGATGCGCAGCCCGTCACCGTCCTGCTGCAGCACCTCGAACCCAGCGGCGATGAGCGCGGCGGCCAACCGGTCCGGCTCCTGCGCCCGGGCCCACGTCCCCGCCTGCGAGCTCGAGACCAGCTCGGATACCGATCTCTGCGAGATCATCTTGCCCTTGTCGATGACGACCATGTCGGTCGCGACCTGCTGCAGCTCGGTGAGCTGGTGGCTCGAGACGAGGATCGCGCGGCCGGCCGCCGCCTGCTCGGTCATGAAGCCGCGCATCCAGCGGATGCCCTGCGGGTCCAGGCCGTTCAGCGGCTCGTCGAGGATCAGGATGGGCGGATCCCCGAGCATCGCGCCGGCCAGCGCGAGCCGCTGACGCATGCCGAGCGAGTACTCGGCGCTGCGGCGGGACTTCGCGTCCGCGAGGCCGACGAGGTCGAGCAGCTCGTCGACGCGCGCGTCGGGGATGTCGTGGGTCATCGCCTGCACGCGCAGCTCGTCCCGGCCGCTGCGGCCCGGATGCCCCTTCGCGATCTCCAGGACCGCGCCCACGGCGTTCAGCGGCCGCTCGAGCTCGTGGTAGGCCTTGCCGCCGAAGCGGGCCGTGCCCTTGGCGGGCTGGGCGAGGCCGAGGACCATCAGCAACGATGTCGTCTTGCCGGCGCCGTTCGGGCCGACGAAGCCGGTCACGCGGCCGGGTTGGACCTCGAAGGTCAGGCCGTCCACGACGGTCCGGCCCTTGTAGACCTTCGTGAGCCCCTCGACGACGAGGGCGGGTGCCTGGGCGCTCAACGGGTGCGGGCGGGCGGGAACGGACGAGCGGGCATGGGCCGAACGGTACCCCGCGGAGGGCACCCGGGCCACCGCGGCCGTGAACAGGGGGAAGGCGCACCCTGTCGGCTCAGCGCGAGGCGGCGGCGAGGGCCGGCTCCGCGCTCCCTTCCAGGACGACCCGCGCCACCGCAGCCGGGTCGTCGTACATGGGCACGTGCCCGCAGTCCGCGAGCACGATCTCACGCGCCGGGAAGGACAGCGCCCGCGGCCGGGCGATCAGGCGGTCGTGCTCGCACCAGGCGAGGGTCACCGGGACGCGCACGGCGTCCCCGCCGACGAAGCGCCCCGCGCGCATGGCGTCGCTGGCGGCGACGAAGCCCGGTGCCTGCGCGTAGGCGGTCACGATGCGGATCGCCGCCGCGGGCGGCACGCGCTCCGGATGGGCGACGGAGCCGGCGAGAGCCAGGCGCCGCGCCCCGGGCGACCGCAGCAGGCCCGGCAGCCCCGGCATCAG
>JAOPZU010000058.1 GCA_025963955.1 Solirubrobacterales bacterium | reverse complement strand
GGTCCCTTGGGGCTCATGCCGGCACCAGCTCGTAGCCGGCGGCGACGTCGCGGACGGTCCAGCCGGCCGCCGCGATCTCCTCGCGCAGGCGGTCCGACTCGGCGAAGTCCTTCGCCGAGCGCGCCGCGACGCGCGCCTCGGCCAGCGCGACGACGGCCTCGGGCGGTCCGCCCGCCTCGTCCTCCAGGAGGTTCGCGAGGCCCAGGACGTCGAGCATCTCGTGCAGGTCGGCGCCACCCACGGCCGCATCGGCGGGGGACGAGTTCGCCGCGCGCACCCAGTCGAAGACGGCCGCGAGGGCCCGCGGGGAGTTGAAGTCCTCCGCGAGGGCCGCGAAGAACTCCTCCTTCAGCGCCGCCGACCATGCGGGCGAGGCGCCGTCCGTCAGCCGCCGCCCGGCCTCCCGCACGCGGCGCACGCGCGCCGCCGCGTCGGCCAGCGTGCCGTCGTCGAGCTGCAGCGGTCCGCGGTAGTGCCCGCCGCAGAAGAGCATCACGACCGCATCGCGGCCGTGCTCCCGCAGCACGTCGGGCAGCAGCGCGATGTTGCCCACGGACTTGGCCATCTTCTCCCCGCCGAGCTGCAGCATCCCGTTGTGCATCCAGATCCGCGCGAGCTCGGCTCCGCGGCCGCAGCGCGTCTGGGCGGCCTCGTTCTCGTGGTGCGGGAAGGTGAGGTCGTTGCCGCCGCCGTGGATCTCGAAGCCGACGCCCAGCAGCTGCTCGGCCATCGCGGAGCACTCGATGTGCCAGCCCGGCCGGCCGCGCCCCCACGGCGTCTCCCACGCGGTGTCCTCCCCCGGCTTCTGCGCCTTCCAGAGCGCGAAGTCGAGCGGGTCCTCCTTGCGCGAGAGGCCGTCGCCGCCCTCGCCCTGGTCCATGTCCTCGATCAAGCGGTGGGACAGCCCGCCGTAGCCCGGGTCGGAGCGCACGCGGAAGTACACGTCCCCCTCCACCGCGTAGGCCGCATCCCGCTCGATCAGCGTGCCGATCAGGTCGACCATGGCGTCCACGTACTCCGAGGCCAGCGGCTCGTGGTCGGGCCGGCCGAGGCCGAGGCCATCGGTGTCCGCGCGGTAGTGGGCCGCCATCCGGTCCGCCAGCTCCTGCGACGGCACCCCGAGCGGTCGCGCGGCGTCGTAGATCTTGTCGTTGACGTCGGTGATGTTGGCGACGAGCGTCACGGCATAGCCCTCGTGCTCGAGGAAGCGCTTGAGCAGGCTGTAGACGACGAACGGCCGGGCGTTGCCGATGTGGATGCGGTTGTAGACCGTCGGCCCGCAGGCGTAGATACCGACGCGGCCGGGGTCCCGGGGCTCAAGGGGCGCGAGGGCCCCGGTGTGCGTGTCGTGCAGGCGGATCTGGCGCATCGAGCCCCGGAATCTACGGGCATACCGGCGCGGACGCCGGGTAGGGTCAGCGGACGTGCCGTCCGAAGAACGACCGACCGCCTCGCTGCTGGACCGGACGCAGGCCGCCTTCTCGGACCTCCCGGAGCGCTACCTCGGTGGACCGGCCGGCTTCGACGCCACCTACCACGTGCGGATCGGTGACATCGGCCGCACCTTCGAGGTCCGCTGCACGCGCCACGGGGCCCGCGTGCGCACCGGGATCACCCGCCGCGAGCCGGACGTCGTGATCGGGACGGACGCGGCAACGTGGCTGCGGCTGCGCGAAGGCGAGCTCTCGGGGATCGACGCCTTCGGCGAGGGCAGGCTCTACGCCCACGGGGACGTCGACCGGGCGCTCGCCTTCGAGGGGCTCTTCCGCCTGCCGAACGGCCGGCCGCCGCTCCTACGGGTGCACGACGTGCGCGTGCCGGCGGCGACGATCTCGACGCTGACCACCGGCCAGGGCCCGGACGTCGTGCTGATCCACGGGCTCGGCGCCGCCAAGACCTCGTTCTTCCCGACCGTCGCGGCCCTCAGCCGGCAGGGCTACCGCGTCCACGCGATCGACCTGCCGGGCTTCGGCTCCTCGTCCAAGCCGCTGACCGGGGCGTACGACGCGGGCTGGTTCGCCGAGGCGGTGGTCGACTTCCTCGACGCCTCCGGTATCCAGCGCGCGCACCTGATCGGCAACTCGATGGGCGGCCGGGTCGCGCTCGAGGTCGCCCTGCGCGCCCCGCAGCGCGTGAACGCGCTCGGCCTCCTCTCCCCGGCCGTCGCCTTCGTCCGGCGGGACCTGCTGCCGCTCGTCCGGGTGCTGCGCCCCGAGCTCGGCCTGCTGCCGCACCGCTTCACGCGGGCCATGGTCGCCGGGCAGATCGGCGCGATGCTCGCCGACCCCGACGCGATGGACCCGGCGGAGGCCGACGTGGCCGTGGACGAGTTCCAGCGGGTCTACTCCTCCGCCGCCGCGCGGCTGGCCTTCCTGCGCTCCGCCCGCAACATCTACCTCGACCGGCCCTTCGGCCCGTCGGGGTTCTACACCCGCCTGGGATCGCTGCGGCCGCCGGCGCTGTTCGTCTGGGGCTCGCACGACGCGCTCGTCCCGGCCGCGTTCCGGCACCACGTGGAGCGGGCTCTGCCGAGCGCCGAGCACGTGCTGCTCCAGGAGTGCGGGCACATCCCGCAGATCGAGCGGCCAGAGGAGACGCACGCGCTGCTGGTCGACTTCCTCGCCCGGGCCGAGGAGCGCGAGGACGCCACGAACGGTGTCGCCCGCCTGCCGGGACGGGACGCCCGTCGCTCCCGCCGCGCGGCGTAACGCGGCGGACCGCACGCGCACGCGGCCGGCGCGCGAAGAACTACGATCCGGCGCAGGATGATCGACGAGACCCCCACCGCGGCCGCCGCTCAGAACGGCCATGCCACCGGCGGTCGCCGCCCGCACGTCCGCGAGGCCCCGGCGGCCGCGAAGGGCCCGGCCCTGCCGCTCGGCTTCGGCAGCCTCTTCGGGGTCGGGACGGCCGCCGCGAAGGCGATCCAGGGCGCCGTGGCGTCCCGCATCCCCACGGCCGACCTGGACGAGCGCGACCCCGACTTCATCCGCGACAACCTGCCCCGCCTCTGGCTCCTGTCCAGCCTCTGGTTCCGGGGCGAGGTCCGCGGCCTGGGCAACATCCCCGAGGAAGGTCCCGTCCTGCTCGTGGGCAACCACTCCGGCGGGAACATGACCCCGGACACCATCGTCTTCACGCTCGCGTTCTCGACGTACTTCGGCGTGGAGCGGCGCTTCCACTCGCTGGCCCACAACCTCGTGCTCTCGGCCCCCGGACTGGGCTGGCTGCGGAAGTTCGGCACGGTCGCCGCCTCACCCCGGAACATGCAGAAGGCGCTGCAGTCGGACGCCGCGCTGCTCGTCTACCCCGGCGGGGACTACGAGGTGCACCGGTCGAGCTTCGAGCGCCACACCGTCGACTTCAACCGCCGCAAGGGCTTCATCCGCGAGGCGCTGCGGCACGACGTCCCGATCGTCCCGGTCGTCTCGATCGGCGGCCAGGAGACGGCGCTGTTCCTCACCCGGGGCGAGGGCCTGGCGAGAGCGCTGCGGCTGGACAAGCTGCTGCGGCTGAAGGTGCTGCCGATCTCGATCGCCCTGCCCTGGGGCCTGAACGTCGGGGACTTCGGCGGTCACATCCCGTTGCCGGCGAAGATCGTCGTAGAGGCGCTGCCGCCCATCCACCTGCGGGAGGAGTTCGGCGAGGACCCGGACCTCGACGAGGTCTACGACCACGTCGTGCGCCTCATGCAGGAGACCCTCGACGCGCTCGCCGCCGAGCGGCGCCTGCCCATCATCGGCTGAACCGGAGGAGCTCATGCGCGTCACCGCCCAGATCGACATCGCCGCCCCGCCCGCTCGCGTGTGGGCCTTCCTCAGCGATCCCGGCAAGCAGCTGCACTTCATGGCGGGCATCACCCGCTGGGAGGTCGCCGGCGACATCGAACGCGGCGTCGGCGCGCGCTACCGCATGCTCATGCGCGTCGGCTCCGCGGAGGTCGGCAGCCTGATCGAGGTCGTCGAATCCACCGAGAACCGCGACATGGCGTGGGTCTCGGTCACCGGGCTGGACCAGCGCGGGCGCTGGCGCCTGCGCGAGCGCGCCTCGGGGAGCCGGACCCACGTCGAGTTCCGGCTCTCCTACGGTGTCGCGGGCGCCGGGATCTTCGGCTTCCTCGCCGAGCGGGTCGCGGTCCCGCAGGTGCAGCGCCACCTGAACCGCTCGCTCCAGCAGCTCAAGCGCCAGGTCGAGCACGAGCAGCTGCGAGACGACGCGGCGACCCGCCGGGCCGCGCGCGAGGCGCGGGCCGCCGTCGCCTGACGCCGCGCCTCAGGTGATCTCCAGCCGCGCGTCTTCGAGGTCGAGGTCGCGCTCGATGCGGCGCATCTCCTCGTCGTTGATGAAGCCCTGGTTGCGTAGGCGGATGATCTCCGCACGCTCTGCGGCGAGCACCTCGCGACGCAGGCGCTGGTAGGCCATCGAGCCGCGCTCGAGCTCGCCGTCGTCCTCCTCGTCGAAGTGCGCGGAGAAGCGCCGCACGCGGTACTCGTAGAGCGAGCGCATGCGCCGGGCGCTCTCCTCCCGCACCCACTCCTCGTCGATCAGCTCCTCGATCCGGCGGATCGCCGCGTCGGCGGCCTGGATCCGCGCCTTGCTCTCCCGGAGCCGGTGGGCGTCCTCGTCGTCGTCCACGTTCAGCGCGCGGATCAGCGGCCCGAGCGTCAGGCCCTGGGCGACGACCGTCACGAGGATCGTGCAGTACACGAGGAAGATGATGAGGTCGCGGCCCGGGAACGGCAGCCCGGCGTCCGTCGTCTCCGGGATGGCGAGCGCTGCCGCCAGCGAGACCGCGCCGCGCATCCCCGTGAAGGCGACGAGCAGGGTGTGGCCGGCGTCGGGCACCGGATCGTTGTCCCGGATCCGCTTGCTGAGGACCCGCGGCAGGTAGGTCGTCGGCACGACCCACAGGAAGCGGACGAGGACGACGGTGACCGAGATGAGCGCCCCGTACAGCGCCAGCGTCCCGTCCGAGTTGCCGGCGCGCGCCGCCTCGAG
>JAOPZU010000641.1 GCA_025963955.1 Solirubrobacterales bacterium | reverse complement strand
GGGCGGCCGGCCATCCGGCCGACGCGGACGCTGATGACCGCCAGAAACACGAGCAGCCCCAGGTCGCTGGCCAGCACGAGCAGCAGCGCCGGCATCCAGGCCCAGTCCGGGCCGTCGTTCCTGCGCTCGATCTGCATCAGCTTGGTGTCCTTCATCATCGCCCGCGTGGCCTGCGCGCGGGCAGGGAAGCCCGCGAAGCCGACGGCCGGATCCGCCGGCATGCGCACCGCGGCCGACAGCATCACGCGGCCCTTGTGGACGCGGACGAAGGACTTCCAGTCCCCGCCGATCGGCACGGGACGGGTCGTGCGGAAGACGCCGTCGGACACGCGCTGCAGGCGGTTCAGGTAGCGGCCCCCGCCCTGCCAGCCGAGGATGTAGACCCAGTTCGCGTTGCGCGTGAGGGCGGGTCGGCTGACCCGCACGGTGGCGTCGGCGACGCGCGTGCGCCCCCCACCGGGGACGCCCGCGGTGCGCTCGTTGGCCAGCGAGACGACCGCCGTCACGCCCTTGGGCGCGTCGCTGATCGACGCGTTCACGCCGAGGCCGAGCGCCACCACCGCGGCGGCCACCGCGACGTACAGCGGCATGCGCCCCGGCGCGAGCGAGCCCTGCAGCGCCTGGGCCATCAGGGCGCCGAGCGCGCCGCCCGCCACCGCGGCCAGGACCGCGACCGGCACCGCCTCGGGCAGCAGCGACGGCTCCCAGGGCAGCGGCATCACGACGTGGGACCACGCGTAGTTCGCGGCGAGGCCGAGGGTGCCGACGCCGATCCCGGCGACCGCGCCGAAGCGCACCGGGTCCTTCCAGTTGCCGCGCGCGGCCAGTGCCTCCACGATCAGCGCCTCCGCGATGAACAGCGGCATCGCGGGCGCCGTCGTCCCGAGCGGGCCGCCGATCAGCAGCGTCATGCCGACCTGCACCGGCAGCCACGTCGCGAGCGCGCCGATCGTCCCGCCGCGACCACCGAGCAGCCGCGCGAGGACCATCGTCTGTGCGCCGCCGAAGGCCAGGAGCATCGGCTGCCAGACCTCGCGGTACTGCGGCACGCCCCAGTGGAACTCGTGCAGCGTCGCGGTCCAGAAGAACAGGAAGATGCCGGCCAGCAGCGAGGCGACCGGACGGCGCAGCAGGCCCTGCGCCTTGAAGGGCTCGCGGCCGGCGGCGCGGGCCCCCTCGGCGAGCAGCAGTGCGCTCGCGCAGCCGGCGACCAACACGCCACCGATGAACATCGTGTGCGTCGGGCCCCAGAGCGTGACGTCCTGCCCGAAGAGCCGGTGCCAGAGGTCGTCGAGCGGGAAGCCGGCCATGGCGAAGGCCGAGGCCGCCGCGAGCAGGGCCGCGGCCGCCGGGACCGTGCCGATCCCCCGCAGGCGAAACGCGACCACGCTCGAGCGCGCGGGGTCCTTCGGCGCGATCCCGACCGAGAGCACGCCCATGAGGAACATGCCGAAGAGACCGAAGAGCAGCGGGTAGTGCGCGGCGGTGCCGAGCGGGCCCTCGTCGCGGCCGACGTCGATGTGCAGCCCGATGTCCCACGTCGCGCCCGCGATCGTCAGCAGCGCGAAGGCGATGCCGCCGAGACCCGGGATCGCGGCCCAGCCCGGGATGCCGATCGCTTGCTCGGTGGCCGCCTCCAGGCGGCGCAGGCGCGGTGCGCCCCCGCGGCGGTAGGCGACGATCAGCGCGAGCAGCAGGACGGTGAGGACGTTCGTCCCGGCGCCCACGATGAGGATGTCGCGGATCGGGGCGCCGCCGGCGGGCTTGACCACGGCGGCGGTGTCGGCGGCAGCGGCGAGAAGCGGGGTCACGGGCACTCCAGGGGCTTCGGGTGGCTCACGGGACGAAAGCTACACGACTGTACATACGGATGCGTGCTTTCGCACGCCGGCGGTTGCCGTGCGGACCGGCGGGGTACCTGCCCGCGCATGACCACGCCACGACTCCAGACCGTCGCCGTCCTGGGCGCCGGCGGCCGCATGGGCCTGCCGATGACCCGCAACCTCGCCCGCGCCGGCCTGACCGTCCGCGCCTGGAACCGCACGCCGGAGAAGGCCGATCCCCTGCGGGAGGACGGCGTGCGCGTCTGCGCGAGTGCCGCGGAGGCCGCCGACGGCGCCGACGTCGTGCTCAGCATGCTCAGCGACGCGGACGCGGTCCTCGCCGCCGTCCGCGAGGACGGGGTCCTGGACGGCCCGTCCGTCTGGCTGCAGATGAGCACGATCGGCGTGGCGGGGACGGACGCCTGCACCGCCCTGGCCCGCGAGCGCGGGATCGCCTTCGTCGACGCCCCCGTGCTGGGGACGGTCCAGCCGGCCGAGGCCGGCACGCTCGTCGTCCTCGGGTCGGGCCCGCAGGCGCAGCGTGAGCCCCTGGCGCCGCTGCTGGACGCGGTCGGCGGCCGGACCCTGTGGACCGGCGAGGCCGGCGCGGGCAGCCGGCTGAAGCTCGTGGCCAACGCCTGGCTGCTGGCGATCGTCGAGGGTGCGGCGGAGGCGCTCGCGCTGGCGGAGGGGCTCGAGCTCGACGGCGCCCTGCTGCTGGAGGCCGTCGGCGGGGGGCCGCTCGACGTCCCCTACCTGCAGAGCAAGGGCCGCGGCATGCTCGACCGCGAGTTCGCGCCCGCCTTCACCCTCGCCATGGCGGCCAAGGACGCCGGCCTCGTGGACGACGCCGCCGGGATGGCCGGCCTGCGGCTGCCGATGCTGCGCGCGATCCGCGAGCGTTTCGACGAGGGCGCGCAGACCCACGGCGAGCGCGACCTCTCGGCCACCTTCCTCACGAGCGCGCCTTCGCCAGGCTCGCCTTGAGGACGTCCATGAGGTCGCTGCCGGCGGTCGCGCCCGGCGTCCCGGAGCCGGCCGCGTCGTCGTCCCCGTCGTCGAGGTGCTCGGTGCGGTCGGCACCCGCGACCGCCGCTTCCAGCCGCTTGCGGTGCCGGTCCTCGTAGCGGTCCGGGTCCCAGTCGGCGGACAACTCGCCGATCAGGTCGACGGCCGCCTTGAGCTTGGCCGCGCTCGGCTTGCGCGCGCCGCCCGTGTCCACGTCGGACGCAGGGCGCAGCTCGTCGTGGAAGCGCATCGTCGTGACCGCGAGGAGGCCCTCCCGCACGCCGACGGCGACCAGGTGCTCCTTCGCGCGCAGCACGACCCGGCCGAGCGCCACGCGCCCCGACCCCTCGATGACCTCCGCCAGCAGGCGGTAGGCGCGACGCACCCCGTCCGTCTCCCCCGCCGGCAGCAGCACGTACGGGTGGTCGAGGAGCAGGGGGTCGATCGCGGCCGCGTCGACGAACGCCTCGATGTCGATCGTCCGGGTCTTGCGGGGAGCGGCGGCGTCGAGCTCCTCATCCGTGAGGACGACCTGCGTGCCGTTCTCCGTCTCGAAGCCGTGGCCGATCTGGTCGAAGGGGACCTCCTTGCCCTCCTCCGCGCAGAAGCGGCGGGTCTCGATGGGCGCCCCGTCCTTCTCGTGGAGCTGGCGGAAGTGCACGTCGCGGTCGACGACGGCGCCCACGAGCTGCACGGGCACGTTGATCAGGCCGAAGGACAGCGACCCGTTCCACATCACGCGGGCCATCAGCTCTGGCCCTTCTTCTTCTTCGCGGCGGACGGTGACGCGCGTCGGTGCTTCGCTGCCGGCGCGGCCTTCCCGGTGTTTGCCCGGCGGCGGCGGCCGCCGTGCGCACGCTCGTCGAGGCTCGCCTGCAGCGCCGCCGCGAGGTCGTCCGTGGGCTCGCTGTCCTCCGGCTCGGGCAGGTCGATGTCCTTCCCCGCGGCCTTCTGCTCGATGAGCTTCAGCACGAGCTCGCGGTGCTCGTCCTCGTAGGCGGTCGGGTCGAACTCCTCGTGGAGCGCCTCGATCAGCTGCTCGGCCATCTTGCGCTCCTTGGCGGTCGGGGCCCGCGCGTCGTCCGCGTCCGGTCGGACGTCGTCCAGCGCGACGAGCGCGTCCGCCGGGCGCAGCGTCTGCAGCACCAGGACGCCGTCCTGCGGGCGGACGGCCGCCAGGCGCTCGCGGTCGTGGAAGACGAAGAAGGCGATGCCGAAGCGCTTCGTCTTCACGAGCGCGTCGTGCAGCAGCCGGTAGCCGTCCGCTCCGCCCTCGCCGACGCCCAGGTGGTAGCCCTTGTCGAAGAGGATCGGGGCGACGTCGCCGGCCGGGACGAACTCCTCGATGCGGATCGTCTTGTCGCCGCTCGGCATCGCGGCGGCGAGCTGCTCCTTAGTGAGGACCGCGTACTCGCCGTCCGCGATCTCGTGGCCCTTGGCGATCTCCTCGTAGGGGACCTCCTTGTCCTCCTTGGTGCAGAAGCGCCGGTGCTCGATGCGCCCGCCATCCTTCAGGTGGACCTCGTGGAAGCTCACCGTCTCACTCGTCGTGGCGGTGTGGAGCTTGACCGGGACGGCCACGCCGGCGAAGACGATCGTGGCGTTCATCAAGGAGCGTGGCATACGGCGGCAGGGATGCCCGGCTCGCGGCGCATCCACACGCCCGGGCCGGGTAGCGACGCCGTATGACCGACTACTGGTTCAGCGCCTCCCACGAGCAGTTCACCCCGAGCGCCCTCATCGAGCAGGCCGTGCAGGCCGAGGCCGCCGGCTTCGACGGCATCGGCTGCTCCGACCACTTCCAGCCCTGGTTCCCGGACGGCGAATCCGGCAACGCCTGGGTCTGGCTCGGGGCCGCCGGGCAGCGGACGAGCCTGCCGCTCGGCACGGGCGTCACCGCGCTCGTCCACCGCTACCACCCCGCCGTGGTGGCGCAGGCGTTCATAACGCTCGAGGAGCTCTACCCCGGGCGGACCTTCCTCGGCGTCGGCTCCGGCGAGGCGCTGAACGAGATCGCCTGCGGGGCGGACTGGCCCTCCACGGGCGAGCAGATCGAGCGCATGGACCAGGCGCTCGACGTCATCACGCGCCTGTGGGCCGGCGAGACGGTCACCGCCGACCACGGGTGGTTCGCGGTCAAGGAGGCCAAGCTGCACACCCGCGCCGCCTCGCGGCCGAAGCTGTACGTCTCCGCCTTCGGCCCGCAGGCCGCGGAGGTCGCAGGCCGCTACGGCGACGGCGTCTGGACCCTCGCCGACCCCGAGGGGGTCCCCGAGATCCTCGACGCCTACCGCGCCTCCCGCACGTCCGCGGGACTCCCGGACGGCCGGGTGATCCTCCACACGGGCATCGCCTGGGCCGCGAGCGAGGAGGCCGTGATCGACGGCGCGCGCGGCTGGCGCGGCGCGCAGCCGGACAGCGTCTACAAGGACGCCATCGGGAGCCCGGAGGCGATCCAGGCGCAGGCGGACGAGGACGGCGTCGACGACGACGCGCTGCGCGAGGGCTTCGTCGTGTCCGCGGACCCCGACGAGCACATCGCCCGCATCCGCGAGATCGAGGGGCTGGGGGCGGACGTCGTCTGCCTGCAGAACGTCTCGGGCGCGGACCCGGAGGGCACGATCCGCGTCTACGGCGAGACGGTGCTGCCGGCGCTCCGCGGCTGAGCGGGGCTCACGTCGGTCGGCCTACCGCCCGGCGCCGAGCGGGGTGTCGTCGATCGCCTCGGCGAGCTCCACGATCGAGTCGAAGACCGCGACCGCGCCGGCCTCCTCGAGCTCGGCCCCCGAGAAGCCGCCTGTCCGCACCGCGATCGTCTCGACCCCGGCGCCGCGCGCGGCCTCCACGTCCCACGGAGTGTCCCCGATCATCACGGCCTGCTGCCCGTCCTCGAGCTTGTCGAGGGCGGCGCGGACGAGGTCCGGGCTCGGCTTGGTGTGCTCCACGTCGGCGGAGGTCGTCCAGCCGTCCACGCGGCCGCGGGCCTCGAGCAGGTCGATGTAGTGGTCGACCTCGGCCGCCTTGGCCGAGCTCGCCAGGATGATCGCGTGGCCGCGGCGGCGCAGCAGCTCGATGAGGTCGCGGGCCCCCTCCAGCGGCGCGACGCTCCGCATCGCGGCGAGGTACAGGGCGCTCTCGGCGGTCCGGACTGCGTCCCCGTGCGCGGCGTCGAAGGCCGGGTCGGTCAGGGAGGCCACGAGCTGATCCCCGCCCATGCCGAGGTGGCGGTGGATGCGCCACACCGGCAGGTGCACGCCGTGCTGGCGGAAGGCCTCGTACCACGACAGCGAGTGCTGGAAGTTCGTGTCCACCAGGGTCCCGTCGATGTCGAGGATCGCGGCGGGCGGGGTGGTCGGCTTGGCGTCGGGCACTCCCCGCCGCTACCCGGGCGAATCCGGCACAAACGGCATACGCCGTCCCGTTTGCCGGCCCGGCGGGCCGGGCAGCGAGCGCTCATGAGCGACCCCACGGACAGCGAGATCGAGGCCGCCGGGAAGATGACCGAAGCGCTGGAGACCTTCGAGCGCGCCCGCGGTCATCTCTACTCCTTCCATCAGCTGATCGGGTCGGCGGACCTGGCGCTCGACGACGTGCTCGAAGCGCTCGGGCAGGCCGGTCGCGAGGACCTCGCGGAGCCTCTGCGGGAGCGGCTGCTGGGCCGCAACGTCATCGCCGACCGCTGGACCTTCCAGATCATCGAGGACTTCGAGGACGGCTACGCGGCGGAGGGGCGCCGGCAGGAGGCTGCCGTGCGTGACGCCTTGACCG
>JAOPZU010000633.1 GCA_025963955.1 Solirubrobacterales bacterium | reverse complement strand
CGGACGGGGCCGACGGCGCGGGCGCGGTCAGCCCGGGCGACGGGCCGGTCGCCGACATCCTCGTCGCGGACGACAACGCGGACATGCGCGGGTACATCGCGGGCCTGCTCGCCGGCCGGCACACGGTGCGGACGGCGGCCGACGGCGTGGAGGCCCTGCGGCTCGCGCGGGAGCAGGCGCCCGACCTCGTCCTGACCGACGTGATGATGCCGCGGCTGGACGGCTTCGGGCTGCTGAAGGCGCTGCAGCAGGACCCGGCCACCGTCGGGGTGCCCGTCGTCATGCTCTCGGCGCGCTCGGGTGAGGAGGGGACCGTCGGCGGGCTGGAGGCCGGGGCCAGCGACTACCTCGTCAAGCCCTTCACCGCCCGGGAGCTGCTGGCCCGCGTGAACGCGACCCTCGAGCTGGACCGCGTGCGCCGCACCCGCGACGAGCTGCAGCGCAGCCGCACCCTGCTCGACCAGGCCCAGCGGCTGGCCGGGGTCGCGAGCTGGGACCTCGACCTGGAGACCGGTCAGGTCTTCGCGTCCCACGAGTTCCTGCGCCAGCTCGAGCTCGACGCGGCGCAGCTCGACGAGCTCCCGTTCGAGCAGCTGATGCTCAGCGTCGTGCACCCCGACGACCTGGACCGCGTCCAGGAGGCGCTCCGGACGGGCGCCGCCGGCGCGCCGATCGACTACGAAGTCCGCCTGCGCTACGCGGACGGCCGCGAGCGCCTGTTCCGCACCCTGGGGGAGCTGGAACGCGACCCGGACGGACGGCCGCTGCGGCTGCGCGGCAGCAACCAGGACATCACGGAGCAGCGCGCGGCGGAGCGGGCGCTCGCCGCCGCGGCCGCCGCGCGGGAGGCAGCGGCGCGCGAGTCCGCGATCGCCGACCAGCTGCAGCGCAGCCTGCTGCCGGCTCGGGAGTTCGCGCTCGAGCACCTCGCCGTCGCGGCGGCCTACGAGGCCGGCGTCGCCGGGACCCAGGTCGGCGGCGACTGGTACGACGTGATCGAGCTCGGCGCCGGTCGCACCGCACTCGTCATCGGGGACGTCATGGGTCGCGGCGTCCCGGCGGCCGCCGTCATGGGGCAGCTGCGGGCCGCGGTGCGGGCCTACGCCCGGCTGGACCTCGAGCCCGCCGTCGTCCTCGAGCTGCTGGACGCCGCCGTGCGCGACCTCGGGGAGGACCAGATCGTCACCTGCGTTTACGCCGTCTACGACCCCATGGACCGCTCGCTCGTGTTCGCCAACGCCGGCCACCTGCCCCCGATCCTGCAGGCCCCCGGTGAGGCGCCGCGACGACTCACCGAGGCCAGCGGCCCGCCCCTGGGCAGCGGCCCTCTGACCCTGCGCAACGACCGCGTGCCCTTCCCTCCCGGGTCGCTTGTGGCGCTCTACACCGACGGCCTGGTGGAGCGCCGCGACCAGGACATCGACGCCGGCATCGATGCGGTCGCCGCCCGTCTGGCCGCCGGCGGGCCGGCGCTCGAGGCGCTGCCGCAGGCGCTGATGGACGCCCTGTTGAGCGGCGGCCCCGAGGACGACGTCGCGATTCTCCTGGCCCGCGCCGGCGAGCACCCGGCCGTCGTCCCGCTGCTGCTCCACGTGGAGCCCGAGCCCGTCAGCGTCCGCGAACTGCGCCGCGCCGTGGTCGAGGCGCTACAGGAGTGGGCCACCCCGCCGGACCCGCTCGCCGACGCGGTCCTGCTGAGCAGCGAGCTCGTAACGAACGCGCTCATCCACGGGCGCGGCCCGATCGAGTACCGCCTGCGGCGTGACGCCGGCTGCCTGGTGCTCGAGGTCCAGGACGCAGCGAGCGTCCTGCCCCAGAAGCGGCAACCGACCGCGGAGGACGAGCACGGCCGCGGGCTGCAGCTCGTCGACGCCCTCGCACACGCGTGGGGCACCCGGCCGCTGCCGCAGGGCAAGGCCGTCTGGTGCACGATCGCGCTGGAGCCCGGCGCACGACGGACGGCCTGAGCCGGTCCGCGGTGGTCAGTCCTCGACGAACGGCAGCTCGCCCGTCAGGCGGCTGATCTCGAACGAGCGCCGCACGGAGCGGCCGCCCTGACGGATGCGGAGCGAGCGGCCGGCCTCCCCCGCCTTGCGGTTGAGCGCGAGGACCGCGCCCAGACCCGTCGAGTCGATGAACTCGCAGCCGCGCAGGTCCAGCTCGATGGGCCCCGCACCCGCCGCGTCCGCCAGCGCCTCGCCGGCTGCGGCTGCGAGCTGGTCCACCGTCGCCAGGTCGATGTCGCCGCTCACGGTGATGGTGAACGCATCGGCCGTGCGACCGGTGCTCACCACGGTCGCGGTGGGCCGGGGGTGCTGCTCGTGCTTCGCCTCTGATGCGTCCATGTGGTCTTCCGCGTTCGCCCGTTCGCGGCCGTGATGTTACCCACGGGTGCGTGCGATGACACGCCCTTGCGCGGCCCGCACGATCATCCCGGCAACCCCGGCGCAACGCCGCTCGGACCGTCAGTCCAGGACGAGGAGCTCGAGCTCCAGTCGGCCGCCGCGGATCCGCCCCACGCCCATCGTGTGGCTCGGCGCGCGGCGCCGCTCGGTCGGGCTGCCCGGGTTGAAGAGCTGGAAGCCGTCCGGGGCCTGCTCGTGCAGCGGCAGGTGCGAGTGACCGAAGACGACGGCGTCCGCGTCAGGGAACCGCCGCCGCATCCGCGCCGCCCGCCCCTCGCGCGGGCCGGCGTCGTGGATCATCGCCAGCCGGCAGCCGTCGAGCTCCAGCACCCGGTCGGCCGGCAGCACCGCCCGGACCGCGGGACCGTCGACGTTGCCGGCCACCGCCTCCACCGGCGGCCCGAGGGCGCGGAGGCCCTCGAGCGTCGCGAGGTCGACGAGGTCCCCGGCGTGCAGCAGCAGGTCGCTCGCCCGGATCTGGGCGAGGCAGGCGTCCGGCAGCCGTCGGCCGCCGCGCGGCATGTGGGTGTCGGAGATGATCGCGAGGCGCATCGTCCCTGCGCCCGCTCAGGCGGCGCGGACCAGCTCGTCGATGAACGCGAGCTTGTCGATGACGTCCGGCGCCAGGACGAACGGGTAGAGGTCCTGCGCGCCGAGGCTGCGGTTGATGGCGTTCAGCGCGTAGGTCAGCGGCAGCCAGGTGTCCAGCATCGCGCGCAGGTCGTCCGGAGCGGCGGCCGGGAAGGCGTACAGCGGCGCGGCGTCGGCGGCGAGCACCTGCGGCCCGGTGACGCTCACGCCGTAGGCCACGGCGGTCTGCAGGACGTCGCGGATGTGCAGGTAGTGGGCGAAGGTCTCCGCCCAGTCCTCCCACGGGTGCATCGTCGCGTAGGCGGAGACGAAGTGGCTCTCCCAGCCGGCGGGTGCGCCCTGCTCGTAGTGGCGGTCCATGGCCGTGCTGTAGGCCTCGCGGTCGTCACCCAAGAGGGCCCGGCAGCGCTCCAGGGCGGCGCTCCCCTCCGGCGCGAGGATGGGCTGGTAGTAGTGCGCGACCTCGTGTCGCATGTGGCCTAGGACGGTGCGGTAGGGCTCGTCGAGCTGGGTGCGCATCCGCTCGCGGTGCGCCGGGTCGGCTTCCGCGAGATCCAGAGTGATCACACCGTCGGCGTGGCCCGTCGTCACCGGGCCGGCGGCACTGGAGAGCAGGTCGAACGCGAGGCCTCCCTCCTTCTCGCGAAAGCCGTCGACGGGCAGCCCGAGCTCCAGCAGCTCGAAGAGCAGCCGGCGCTTGGCCCCCTCGGCGTCGGCGAACAGGGCGATGCCCTCCGCGTCGCCGTCCGCCGGGCGGGTGCGGGTCAGCGCGCAGCTCGCGCACAGGCCGCCCGGGCCCGCCACCCCGTTGCACGCGATCAATTCACGGTTGCCGCAGGCGCCACCGTCCGGGAGCGCCACGACGTCGCGCGCCTCCCAGTCGAAGCCGAGCGCGGTCTGCGAGTGCAGGCAGACGGTGCTGTCGAACGTGACCAGGTGCCGGCAGTCGGGACAGGTGAAGGCGCGCATGGCCATCACTGTGGCACGCCTCCCGCCAGGTTTCCTCCCGCACCAAGCTGGCGTCGCCGGTCGGCTTGACCAGCGTGGGTCCGGGTAACCAGCCGGCGTGGACTTGATGCACTGCCCCGCCTGCAGCACCACCTACGGCGGCCCGACGATGGCCGCGTTCGGGTGCTGCCCCCTGTGTCTGGCGGAGCAGGGACGGGTGGAGCTGCTGATCTTCGCGGACGACGAGCCGGCGCCCGCAGCCCCGCCGCCCACCGCTCTCGACGACGCCGCGCTCACGCTTCCCGGCCGCCGTCTGGCGCACCTGAATTGAGCACCACCGACCGGCGGGCGGCGGGTCTGGAGGCCGAGGTCGAGCGGCTCGCCCTCGAG
>JAOPZU010000629.1 GCA_025963955.1 Solirubrobacterales bacterium | reverse complement strand
TGCGACGAGCTCGCCGCTGCGCATCGCGTGGCCCGTGAAGCCGCCGTGACGCACGCGCTCCACGAGCTGCGCGCGGTTGCCACGGCCACGGGGCTGCTCGATCGCGCGTGCGAGGTCCTCGTGGCCCACTGCGGCTTCGAGCGCGCGATGCTCAGCCGCACGGACGGTGAGCGATGGCTGCCGTGGAAGGCGTGCTTCGCGGGCGACGACGGGTTCGAGCAGCGGTTCGTCGCCGAGCTCCAGCAGAGCCGCATCGACCTCGCGGACGCGCCGTTGGAACGGGGCGTCGTCGAGGGTATGCGGCCCGCCATCGTGCTCGATGCGGCCGGAGACGGACGCACGCACAAGCCGATCGTGGAGCTCGGCCTCACGCAGTCCTACGTCGTCGCGCCGATCATTCCCGGGGGCCGGGTGGTGGGGTTCTTCCACGGCGACCACCATCCGTCCGGCCGGACGGTCGACGAGGACGATCGGGACGCGCTCTGGGCCTTCGCCGAGGGCTTCGGACGGTTGTACGAGCGCGCGGTGCTGGTGGAGCGGCTGGCCGATCAGCGGCGGCACATCGAGCAGGCGTTCGCGTCGGCGCGCGAGACATTCGCGTCGCTGGACCTCACCGACATGCAGCTCGTCGACGTCGCCGGCGACCCGCTGGACGCGACGGCGCCACTGCCGGCCCCGGCCTCGAACCAGGCGCTACGCGCGCTCATGACAAGCCGCGAGCTCGACGTCCTGGAGCTGCTGGTGCGCGGCATGGGCAATCGCGAGATCGCCGAGCGCCTCGTGCTGCAGATCGGCACCGTCAAGACGCACGTCAAGTCCATCCTGCGCAAGGTCGGGGCGGCGAACCGCGCCGAGGCCATCACGCTGTACGTCCGTGGCGGCGCGGTCCCCGGAACCGGCAAATCTCCCCCCGTTGGCGACAAAGAGCCGCCAACGGAGGAGGGGTGAGGTCGTTAGCGTCTTGCCATGAGCATCGAACAGGTAGACGTTGTCATCGTCGGTTCCCGCTGCGCCGGGACCGCGGCCGCGGTACCGCTCGTCCGGGCCGGTCATCAAGTCGTCGTGCTCGACAAGACGCGCTTCCCCGCCGACACGCTGTCCACGCACGTGCTGGTGCCCAACGGCGTCTCCGAGCTCAAGAAGATGGGCGCCCTGGATCGGATCCTGGCCCTGAACCCGGCGCGGTCGACGCACCTGCGGATCACCGACGGAGACATGGTCGTCTGCGAGCGCTACCGGCCGTTCGACGGCATCGAGTACGGCATCTGCGTTCCGCGGAACCTCCAGGACGAGGCGCTGGTGCAGACCGCCCGCGAGGCCGGCGCCGACATCCGTGAGAAGTGCAGCGTGGAGAGCGTCGTATGGCGCGGCGGCCGCGCCGTCGGCGTCGTCTACGCCGATCCGGACGGCGAGGAGCGCGAGATCCACGCCAAGCTCGTCATCGGCGCCGACGGGCGGAAGTCGCGCGTCGCCGCAGAGGTCGACGCGTGGACGCCGTACCGCGGCTCGAAGAACGGCCGCGGATTCGCGTTCCGCTACATGGACGACCCGAAGGCCGGCACCTCGGAGCACGAGGAGATGGGCGTCTACCGCGCCGAGCGGACCGTCGGCCTGACCCTCCCCTCGACGCCAGAGGGCCGGGTGCTCGCCGTCTGGATGTGTCCTGCCGAGGACATCTCCGGTTTCCGGAAGGATCCGGAGGCCGCCTGGCAGCAGAAGCTCGACGACGACCCCGCGATCGCCCGGCGCCTCGACGGCGCGCAGAACATGGGCAAGATCCGCAGCACCGCCGATCTGTCCTCCTACTACCGCCGCTCGAGCGGGCCGGGGTGGGCGCTCGCCGGCGACGCCGGTCACTTCAAGGACCCGGTGACCGGCAACGGCATGCGCGACGCGCTCAAGCACGGACGCCTGCTCGGCGAGGCTGCCGCGGCGACGCTGCACGACCCCGAGCGCCTGGACGCCGCCCTGGCCGCGTGGGAGCGCGCCCGTGATCTCGACACCCTCAGCACCTACCACTGGGGCAACCGCGAGTCGCGTCCGGAGCCGACGTCCGACCTGGTCCGCGAGGTCCTGCGCACGTTCGCCGGCAAGGAGGGTCCCGACCTGTCGGACACCTTCAACCGCGCGCGGCCGATCGAGGCGATCGTCAGCCCGACGCACCTGGTCAAGGGTCTCGTCGCGGCGCTGCGCAAGCCCGGTGCCGACCGCCCGAAGATCCTCAAGCAGGCCCTGGGTGAGCTGCCGCTGGAGTGGCACAGCCGCCGCCACCGGCTGATCGACGGCTTCCGCTCGACGCGGCCGACGAAGACCGAGCGCCCGGACTGGACCGTCGGCAAGGCGCCCGGCCCGCCGTCCTACCGCCCGGCGGCCGAGCCCGCGGTCGCGGACGTCCGCGCCGTGGCCGCATGAGCAGCACAGAGACTCCGACGGTCCGGGCGGGGGCGGACCTCAACCTCGCGGCGTGGTTCACGGCGCGGGCGCGCACGACGCCCGAGCGCCCGGCCGTCACCTTCGAGGGGAGGACGCAGACCTTCGGTGAGCTCGACGACCGCATCCGGCGGCTCGCCACCGCGCTGACCGATGGTGGCGTGGGTCCCGGCGATCGCGTCGGCTTCCTCGGTCATAACCAGCCGCAGCTGCTCGAGGGGCTGTTCGCCACCGCGGCGATCGGCGCGGTCTACGTCCCCCTGAACTTCCGCTGCACCGGCCCCGAGCTGGCCTACATGATCACCCACGCCGGCGTGCACACGATGCTCGCCGACAGCGCCCACACCGCGACGATCGACGCCGTGCGCCCGGAGCTCGCCGGCGTGCAGCGGTTCATCGCCGTCGACGGCGCGGGGGGAGACCCGGACGGCTGGGAGGGATGGGAGGACCTGGTCGCCCGGAGCACCCCGATCGCCGAGCTGGCCACGGCGGCGGCCGAGGAGTGCGCGGTGATCATGTTCACCTCCGGCACCACCGGCAAGCCGAAGGGCGCGATGCTCAGCCACGCCGGGATGTGGTGGAACAACGTCAACTTCCTCACCACCACCGACCTGGCCTACGACGACGTCTCGCTCGTCGTCGCGCCGCTGTTCCACATCGGTGCGCTGAACGTCATCACGCTCGCGACCTGGATCAAGGGCGGGCGGCTGATCATCCACCGGTCCTTTGACCCTGCCGCCGCGCTGGACGCCATCGCGACCGACGGCGTCACGACGATGTTCGGCGTCCCGTCGATGTTCCAGTTCATGTCCGCCCAGCCGAGCTTCGCCGGCACCGACCTGTCGACCCTGCGCACCTGCGTGTGCGGGGGCTCGCCGCTACCCGAGGGCCTGATCCGCACCTACCTGGGTCGCGGCGTCGACTTCGCGCAGGGGTACGGGCTGACGGAGGCGTCGCCGATGCTGTGCTTCCTCACCCCGGAGTACGCGCTCAGCAAGCTCGGCTCGACCGGCCGGCCGCCGATGTTCTGCGAGGTCTCGCTCGTGGACGCGGAGGGCAACCACATCACCGAGCCGAACGTCGTCGGGGAGATCTGCGGACGCGGCCCGATCATCATGCTCGGCTACCACGAGAACCCCGAGGCCACCGCGGCCGCGATCGACGCGGACGGCTGGCTGCACACCGGGGACGGTGGGTACCGCGACGCGGACGGCTTCTACTACATCTCGGACCGGATCAAGGACATGGTCATCTCAGGCGGGGAGAACATCTACCCGGCTGAGATCGAGAGCGTGCTCTACGACCACCCCGCGATCGCCGAGGCCGCCGTCATCGGCGTGCACGACGAGCGTTGGGGCGAGGCCGTGTGCGCCGTCGTCGCGCTCGTCCCCGGCGCGGAGGCCGTGACCCTCGAAGGGCTCCGCGACCATGCCGGGGAGCACCTGGCGCGGTACAAGCTCCCCAAGCGCCTGGAGATCGTCGACGCGCTCCCGCGCAACCCGACCGGCAAGGTCCTCAAGGTCGAGTTGCGTCGCCGCTTTCCGTGACCGTCCGGCGGCGGCGACGCCGCCGCCCGCGCCACGGTCGTCGGTCGTGACCGCGTCCCTTTCCTCGCACCACCTGCCCCACCAAGGAGCACCATGCCCACGCTGCAACAGACCGACGAGACGTTCCTGACGAACGCACCCACGCGGTTCTCGGAGACCTTCCTGATCCCGAAGCCGGCTGCCGCCGTCTGGGAGGAACTGACCAGCGACAAGCCGCTTGACTGGTGCCGCGCCCTGTCGATCAGGTGGACATCGCCGCGCCCGCTCGGCATCGGCGCCACGCGGACGGCCAAGATCCTCGGGGCACTGACCGCCAACGAGCGCTTCTTCATCTGGGAGGACGGCCGCCGGAAGGCGTTCTGCATCACGGACGCGAACCTTCCGGTGTTCAGCCGACTGGCGGAGGACTTCCTCGTCGAACCGCTCGGCCCTGATCGTTCGAGCTTCACCTGGACGATCGCCATGGAGCCCAAGGGTCTGGGCAAGGCCGGCGCCCCCGCCAACAAGCTCCTCGTGGCGAGCCTGTTCAAGGACACTCGTCGCCACTTCGACGCGAGCTGACCGTCGTGAACTTCGAGCCTACCGAGGACCAGCAGTCGATTCGTTCCGCCGTGGCTGCGTTGGCGGCGCAGTTCGACGATGAGTACTGGCTGCACAAGGACACCAACCATGAGTTCCCGCGGGAGTTCTATG
>JAOPZU010000232.1 GCA_025963955.1 Solirubrobacterales bacterium | reverse complement strand
GGCGGCGTGGCCCGCGGCGGCGTCCGGGCGCCCGTCCGGGTCCAGGGCGCCGGCGTCGAAGACGACGGCGGCCGGGACCAGCGGGACGCGGACCCCGGAGCGCGTGAGGTGGCCGTGACCGTGGTCGGCCAGCCACCGCACGACGCCGTCGGCGGCCGCGAGCCCGAAGGCGCTGCCGCCCGTGAGCAGGACGGCGTGCACGTCCCGTGCGCCGCTGGACGGCGCGAGGACGTCCGTCTCCCGCGTCCCCGGACCGCCGCCGCGCACCTCGGCGCCGCCCGTCGCGCCTTCCGGGGCCAGGACGACCGTGCAGCCGGTGTGGCCACGCGGATGGGTCCAGTGGCCGGCGAGGAAGCGTCGGGCAGTCGCGGGATCACGGCGCGGACGCTATCGCGCGCCGTGGGCCCCGGCCGGTGCTGCGTTACACGCGGCGGCGACCGGTGATGAACATGACGAGCGCGATGATCACGAGGATCAGGACGATGGTGTAAAGCATGAGCGTGCCTCTTCTCCTTGGGGGTCGGGACGAGCGTCCCGTCGTGTGCTGACCCTGCCCGGTTCACGTGTGCGTGAACCGCCCCCTGCGACACGTTCCAACGTCCGTCCAGCCGGGCAATGCGTATAAGCGTGAGCATGACCTCGACCACGACCACGCTCCCCGCTGTTCCCGCGAGCGCTGCCGCCGCGCGCCAGGTGGTCAGCGGCCTGGTGCGGTCGCAGGAGTCCGCCCGCGTGACCGCGCTGCTCGTCAGCGAGCTGGTGACGATGGCGCTGCTGGAGGGCGCGCTCGAGCCGTCCGACACGATCACGATCCACGTGGATCCGGTCGCGGACGGCCTGCGGGTCACGGTCTGCGACTCCGCGGCGTCCAGCGTCGCGCCGGGCGCGGATGTCGGCGCCGTCGAGGTCCACCGGCACGGCGGCCCGACGGGCCTTGGCCTGCGGATCGTCGCGCGCCTGGCGCGACGCTGGGGCGTGGCGTCCGAGCACCCCGGCGCGCGCGCGTGGTTCGAGGTCGGGGACGCGGGCGACGACGGCCCGCCGGCCGCGCCGCCCGCCGCCTGACCCCGCTAGGACGTCAGCGAGGCGGCACCCGTCGCCGGTAGCAGCGTGCCCGCGGTCGGGGCACACGACTTGACCTTCGTGAAGGGCACGGGCAGGAACTCGATCGCGGTCGCGTGTCCCTTGCCGTCGACGGACATGTAGATCAGCACGCCCATCATGATCTGCGAGAACAGCGCGGGGTTGCTCTGGGCGACGGGGTAGAACAGCCCCATCCGGTTGCCGCGGACGTTGAGGCAGGTGATCGGCCCGTGAAGGTCCATGAGCGGCAGCGTCCCGAGGCGGCCGACGGCGTCGAAGGTGCCGGTGGCGGCGTTCTCCTTCGCCTCGGCCGCGCGCTGCGCCGTGAAGGTGAAGGTGAAGGGGCCGCTCGTGACGTCCTTGGCGGTGGCCGTCTGGGCGGGCGTCGCGGCGTCGGCGGCGGCGGCGCCCGTGAGGGCGAGCAGCGCGGCGGCGGCGAAAGCCGTCCCGGTACGGCGGGTGTGGCGAAGCATGGTGGTGTCTCCCCTGCGGTGGCTGGACCTGCGTGTTTCCCGGCGGCGACGGTACCCACCCGGAGGAAGGGGGGAACGGGTCCCGGCGCAGCGGCGTTCGGTGCCGCCCGACGTGGCGCGCCGGGGCTGGATCCGGGTCCGCTGCCGCTCCCCCGTTCGCCCGGTCGCGCTCTCCCGGCGGGGTGACCTGCGGGCAGGGGCGCCCGTATACATTCACGCGATGAGCTCGACCGCCGCCTCCGCCCAGCCGTGGTTCGCCCTCGGCGATGATCACAAGTCGATCGTGGAGCAGCTGGAGCGTTTCGCGAAGGATCGTTTCTGGCCGTTGCAGGAGAAGATGGACGATGAGGAGTGGTGGCCGGAGGAGGTCTTCCCCGCGCTGGGCGAGCTCGGCTACCTCGGGTGCACGGTGCCGGAGGAGCTCGGCGGGGCGGGCCTGGACTTCTTCTCCAGCGCGCTGGTGCTGCAGGCGGTCGCCAAGTGGAACCCGTCGATCGGCCTGGCGCTGCTCGCGCACGAGAACCTGTGCCTGAACAACATCCTCCACAACGCGACGCCCGAGCTCTGCGCGCGCTACGTGCCCGGCATGTCCAACGGGACGATCGTCGGCTGCCTCGGTCTGACGGAGCCCGGCGCCGGGTCCGACGCGCTCGGCTCGATGCGGACGACCGCCAAGCGCGACGGCGACCACTACGTCCTGAACGGGACCAAGCTCTACATCACGAACGGGCCGATCGCGCAGGTCTGCCTGGTGTACGCGAAGACCTCGCCGGAGAAGGGCGCCCACGGGATCACCGCGTTCGCGGTGGACACGGACCTGCCGGGCTTTGAGATCGCGCAGAAGATGAAGAAGATGGGCATGCGCGGCTCGCAGACGGCCGAGATCGTCCTGCGTGACTGCCGGGTCCCGGTGGAGAACGTCGTCGGCGAGGTCGACCGCGGCGTGAAGGTCGTGATGTCCGGCCTGGACCTGGAGCGCATCGGCCTGGCGTTCATGATGATCGGGATGTGCGAGCGGGCGCTGGAGCTGTCGGTCGACTACGCCAAGTCGCGGGAGCAGTTCGGCGAGAAGATCTCGCAGTTCCAGTTCGTTCAGGGCATGGTCGCCGACATCTACGCGGAGACCGAGTCGCTGCGGTCCTTCTGCTACCAGGTCGCCGCGGAGGTCAACCACCTGGAGGCGGGCGACGTCCGCGGCGAGGTCTCCAAGCGCGCGGCCGCCGTGGTGCTGCAGGCCGGCCTGGTGCTGATGCGCTGCGTGGACCGCGCGGTGCAGATCCACGGCGGGTCGGGCTACATCTGGGAGATGGAGGTCAACCGCCTCTACCGCGCCGGCAAGCTGCTGCAGATCGGCGCCGGGACCAACGAGGTGCGCCGGATCATCATCGCCCGCGAGATCCTGGGCCGGTGAGCGGGACGGCGTCCGGGCCGCCGGCGGGGCTGCCGGCCCGGCTGGAGGTTGCGGGCGGGATCGCGACGATCACGCTCAGCAACCCGCGCGGGATGAACGGCATCGACAAGCCGCTCACCCAGACCCTGCTGGGGCTGCTCGACGAGGCCGAGGCCCGACCGGGCGTGCGGGTCCTGCTGACGCTCGCGGAGGGCCCGGCCTGGTGCGCGGGCGGGAACGTCGCGGCGATGGCGTCGCTCGCAGACGGCACGCACGACTGGATCCGCGACGTCGGCGCGGACGTGAACGCGCTCATCCCCCGGATCCATGAGTCGCGGCTGCTGAGCGTCGCCGGGGTGTCGGGGGCGGTCGCCGGCGGCGGGCTCGGACTGATGGGGGCGCACGACGTGGTGCTGGCCACTGCGGCCGCGTCCTTCAGCTTCGCCTACGGCGGGCTGGGGCTCTCCCCGGACGCGGGTGGCTCGTTCTTCGTGGTGCGGGATCTCGGGTACCGCCGCGCTCTTGATCTGTACCTGTCTAACGCTCGACTTGAGGCTGAGGCTGCGCGGAACATGGGCCTGATATCCCGCATCGTCGCTGACGATGCGGCGCTGCGAGCCGCCGTAGCCGGACTTGCGGCAGGGCCGGCCGAGGCGATCGCCGAGACCAAACGGCTGATGCGCACGGCTGCCGGCGGACTGCTCCGGGCCCAGCTGGAGGACGAGATCCGCACGCTGGCCGACGGCACACGGGGCGCCGAGTTCCGCGAGGGCCTCGCTGCGTTCCTCGAGCGCCGCCGGCCCGCCTTCCCGGGAGCACCCGCGTAAGCCTCAGGGCCGCCGCGTCCGCCCCTCGCGCACCATCTGCACGGCCTGCGCCACACGCTGCTCGCGGGTGGCCTCCCGC
>JAOPZU010000583.1 GCA_025963955.1 Solirubrobacterales bacterium | reverse complement strand
GCTCGTAGCGCCGCAGCAGGTGCGCGTTGGACCCCTCGGGGCGGCCGAAGCCCTCCAGGCCGGCGGCGCGCCAGTCGACGGCATGGAGCGCCGCGAGGGTGTCGACGAGGCCGTGGGCGAGGCCGCGGCGGCCGGCGTCCGTCGCCAGGCCAGGCGGCGTGCGGCCCGTGATGACCTCGCCGTCGACGTACTCCATGACGTAGGCGGGGACGTCGGGGAAGGCCTCCCCGGCGGCGGCGGTGGCGAGGATCCGGGCGACGGGGACGGGCGTGCCGGCGAGGGCCCGGACCACCCGCGCCTCGCGCTGCATGTCGTGGCCGCCCGGCGGCAGGGGCGGCGGCGGCGGGCGGCGGACGACGACGTCGCGGGTCCCGTCGCTCACGCGGTAGGTGAGGTTGGAGTGCCCGTCGCCGATCCGGTGGGCGCGCACGGGCCCCTCACACAGGCCGGCCGCGGCCAGGAAGGCGCCCAGGCGCTCCAGGTCGACCGCCGGCTCGGCCGCCACCGCCCCGCTCATCGCGCGGCCACCAGGCGGTCGACGTAGTCGCGCGCCCACTGCGCCTCGAACTGGCCCGCGCCGTCCTCGCCGTCGATCTGCACCCGGCAGGCGGCCTCCCATAGGACGGTGCCGCCGCCGACGGGGATCTCGACGACGCCGTAGCGCTCCATGACCAGCTCGGTCCGCTCGCCGTCGGCGGTGGTGATCGTGGCCTCCAGGGAGCGCTGGGTCCCGTCCGCGTCGTAGCGGGCGTGGGTGCGCGCGCCCGTGATCGGGACGGGGTTCCCGTCGCGCAGGACGTAGCCGTTCGTCCCGACCTCGCCCTGGACGATCCAGCTGAAGAGGTTCAGCGCGCGGCCGGACGGGGTGCTCGCGACCACCCACTTCCAGTGCTGCGGCGCGCGCCAGTTCCGCCGGCCCCAGGAGTGGTCGCGGTGGCCGAGGCGGTCCAGCTCGATCGTGCGGCCGGCGACCTCGACGTGCCCGGTGACGCGCCCGAGCTGCTCGTAGCGCTCGATCGCCATCCACTGCGGCGAGCCGTGCTCGTTCAGACCGTAGTTGAACGCCGGGTGCACCGCTTCGAAGGCGTACTCGAGGTTCACCGCCGCGCTGCGGAAGCTCAGCTGCGCGCTCTGCAGCGCCTCGGGCTGGCGGATGCGCAGGCCGGCCACGTCGACGTCGTCGACGTCGGCGTCCGCCCCCAGCGGGATGTCGTAGACGGCCTCGAAGGCGAGCGGCTGGGCCCCCGGCCCCCAGACGGCGACCTGGCGGCCGGCCACGCCCTTGCCGTCGATCCACACGTAGACCTGCAGGCCGAGCTCCTCCTCGGGCAGGATGACGTTCCAGAAGTAGCTGTCGCGGCCCTTGGCGCCGTCCGGCACGCGGTGGCGCAGCTCGTCGGCGGGGGTCAGCGTCGTCGTCGTGGTGCTCATCAGGCTCCTGTGAATTGCGGGGTGCGCTTGGCCTTGAAGGCGCCGAGCGCTTCGGGCATGTCGGTGCCGCGGGTGGCCAGGGCCTGGCCGCGGTTCTCGAGCTCCATCGCCGCGCGCAGCGGCAGGCCGTCGAGGTTGGCGTGCAGGGCGCGCTTGGTCAGCTGCACGCCGAAGGGCGAGTTGGCGGCGATCGTCCGGGCCAGCGTGAGGCACTCCTCCAGCAGCGACGCGCTCGGGACGATCCGGCTGACCAGGCCGATGCGCTCGGCCTCCGCCGCCTCCACGAAGCGCCCGGTGTACATGATCTCCGCGGCGATCCCCGGGCTCACGAGGCGGGGCAGCAGCCAGGAGATGCCGAGGTCGCCGGCGCTCATGCCGATGCGCACCATCGCGGCGTTGAAGCGGGCCTCCGGGCTGGCGAGGCGGATGCAGGCCGCGAGCGCCAGGGCGAAGCCGCCGCCCGCGGCGGCGCCGTCGACCGCCGCGATGAGCGGCTGCGGGATCGCGCGCAGCGCCTCCAGCGCCCGGGCGCCGTGCTCCTGCCGGGCGAGCATCTGGCGGGCGGAGAGCTGCGCGAGCTCGTCCGCCTCGTCGAGGTCGTAGCCGGCGCAGAAGGCGCGGCCGGCGCCCGCGAGCAGTACGACGCGCAGGTCGGCGTCGTGCCGCAGGTCGATCGCGAGCTGCTCGAGCTCGTCGAACATCTGCACGGTCATCGCGTTGAGGCGCGCGGGCCGGTCGAGGGTGACCAGCAGGACGCCCGGCTCCGGCCGGGTGACCAGCAGCGTCTCAGTGGGCGACACGGTGCGTCCCCTCCGCTTCGACGGCCACCGCGACGACCGCCGGCCGCTCGCGCGGTGCGGCGTAGAGCGCCTCCACGCGCTCGGCGTAGCGGGCGTCGACCTTCGCGCGCCGCAGCTTGTTCGTCAGCGTGAGCTCCTCCCCGCCGGGCTGCCACTCCTCGGGGATCACCGCCCAGCGCTTGATCTGCTCCACGCGGGAGAGGCGCGCGTTGCCCTCGTCCACCAGCGTCTGCAGGTGCTCGAGCACGCGCGGGTGTCGCGCGAGCTCGGCGAGCGTCAGGTCGGGCTCGAGCCCCTCCGCGAGCGCGAAGGACCGCGCGGCGACGGGGTCCAGGACGAGCAGCGCGACGTTGTACGGCCGCCCGTCGCCGAAGCAGACGCAGAAGGCCAGCAGCGGATCGCTGCCGCGGATCGCCTGCTCGATGGCGATGGGCGACATGTTCTTGCCGGCGCTGTTGATGATGATCTCCTTCTTGCGCCCGACGATGGAGACGAAGCCCTCCTCGTCGATGCGCGCCACGTCGCCCGTGTGGAGCCAGCCGTCCGCGTCGATCGCCTCCCGGGTGCGCTCGGGCTCGATGAAGTAGCCCGGATTGACCGTGGGGATCTGGATGAGCAGCACGCCGT
>JAOPZU010000574.1 GCA_025963955.1 Solirubrobacterales bacterium | reverse complement strand
CCTAGGGGGCGACCGAGCCGCCGGCGCGGGCGGTCGGGCAGGCGCCGCCCGCCGTGGGCTCAGGTCCCACGGACGTCGATCCCGGCCTCGCGCAGGCGCTCCCAGAGCGGCGCGTTCTGCTGCACGGCGGTCTGCTGCAGCGCCCACTCGCGCAGCGCGACGTCGGGGGCGGCGCGGGTCCCGGCCGCGGCCCGCAACGCGGCGACGAAGGCGTGCGCGTCCGGGGCGAAGGTGACGGCGTTCCCCCAGGTCTGCGCGCCGGCCAGGGGCGGGGACACCGTTCGCCGCCCGAGCAGCGCGTACTTGAGGATCCGGAACGGCAGTCCGGCGTCGTTGAACGGCTCGACCTTGAACGGGATGATCCCGACGTCGGCGCAGAGGATCAGGCGCGCGGCGGCCTCGTCGTCCTGCGCGCCGAGCCAGACGAGGTTCGGGGCGCTGCGGCAGGCGGCGTAGTCGGGGTCCTGGGCGCACTCGTCGTCGTGCCACGCGCCGATGAGCAGCAGCACGAGCTCCGGCATCCGGCGGCTGACCTCGTGCAGCAGCGCCCAGTCCGTCCGCCAGCCCAGGTGCCCGAGCGACACGGCCACGACCGGGGGACGGCGCTCCCCGTCCGGGCCGCGGCCGCCGAGCGGGTCCGGCGCCGGGAAGCCGTCCGCGCTCAGCGGGACGAGGGTCGCCTCGCGGCCCGCCGAGCGCTCGATCTCCGCCAGCGCCTCGGAGGCGACGAAGGTGATCCGCGCCCGGCCGGCCGCCTGCTCGTGGAGCTCGGTCAGGCGCGCCCGCATCCGCGGCCCCGCGTCGTAGGCGTTCTCGTAGCGGTCCCAGCGGCCGTACCAGAGCTCGCAGTCGCCACCGGCCTGCGCGATGATCGCCCGGGCGAGGATGTACTGCAGCGGGTGGAAGATGACGACGACGCGCGGGACGCCGCCCCGCGCCGCGTCCGGGCTGCGGCGGGCGTCGCGGGCGAGCGTCCGCACCAGGCGCCGCGCCTGCCCGGACGCCAGCAGGTCCGCCAGCAGGCCCGGCAGGCGGCCGAGCGCGCCGTAGGGAACCGATGGCGGGTCGACGGCGACGACGCCGGGTGCACGCAGCAGGTCCTGCGCCTGGTCACGCAGCAGGAAGCCCTCCAGCGCCCGCGGCATCAGCAGCAGGCAGAGCGGGCGCAGCTCGGGGTCGGCGGAAGTGGCGGGCAGCAGCGGCACGGCTGCGCGCAGGCTACCGGCGTGCGAACCTGTGACCGTGGCTCCTCCGACCCCCCCGCACCGGCACGGGAGCACCGTCCGGACGCTCGCCGAGGCGCGGCGGGAGCTGTGGCGCCACCGCTCTCCGCGGGTGCTCGGCGCCGGGATCGCGCTCGCGCTGATCGCCCGCGTCGCCGCCGGTGGGCCCGCGACCTGGCGCGACCCCCTGGCCGTCGCCGCGATGCTCGCGATCTTCCCGTTCGGCGAGTGGGCGATCCACGTGCACCTGCTGCACCTGCGGCCGCTGCGCTGGCGCGGCCGTGAGCGGGAGCTCGTCACCGCCGCCTCCCACCGCCAGCACCACGAGCGCCCGCACCACCTCGGCCTGATCCTGCTCGGCCCCGCCGAGGCGCTGGCGCTGCTCGTGGGGGCGGTCCCGCTCGTCGTCGGAACGGGCACGGGGCTCCTGGCGCTCGCCGGGGTCGACGTCCGGGTCGGTCCGGTCCTTACCGCGACGCTCACGACCTACGTCCTGATCGCGCTGTACGAGTGGACGCACCTGCTGATCCACACCGCCCACCGTCCGCGGACGCGCTTCTACCGCGCGATCCACCGCGCCCATCGCCTGCACCACTTCAAGAACGAGCACTACTGGCACGGGATCACCTCGACGGTGGCCGATCGCGTCCTCGGGACCGCGACGGACCACGCGAGCGTCGAGCGCTCCCCGACGGCCCGCACCCTCGCCGAGCGGTGACCGCCTACCTCAAGCGCCTGCTGGCCAGCTCCGTGGCCTACCAGGCGCCGAGCCTCATCTCGGCGTTCCTCGCGATCGCCACCCTGCCGCTTTACACGCGGTCGCTCAGCCAGGCCGACTACGGCTACGCGGAGACGCTGCTGACCTTCATCATCTTCACCTCGATCCTGCTGCGGCTCGGGCTGGGGGAGGCGTTCGTCCGCTTCTGGTTCGACGACGAGGACCGCGCGCGGCGGGTCGAGCTGGCCCAGGTCATCATCGCCATCACCGCGACGGTGGCGACGGTGGCGATGCTCGTCGGGCTGGCCCTGGCCGAGCCCCTGTCGCAGCTGCTGCTGGCCAAGGACGACGCCGGCCTGATGCGCCTCGGGCTGCTCGGGCTGTGGGCCTTCACGAACCTGGAGATGGCGACCGCGCTGCTGCGCGTGCAGGAGCGCCGCCGGGCGTTCGTCCTCGCGTCGGTCGGCAACATCCTGCTGACGATCACGCTGACGGTCGTGCTGGTCGTCGTCCTGGACCAGGGGGCGCGCGGGTACGTGCTGGGCAACTACGGCGCCTCGACGCTCGTGCTGCTCGGCCTGTGGTGGAAGCAGCGCGAGTTCCTCGGCCTCCGCCTGCGCCGGGCGGCGATCCCGCTGCGGCCGCTGCTCGCCTACGGCACGCCGACGATCCCGGCGGACGCGACGGTCTTCGCGCTCAACGTCATCGACCGGGCGTACATCCTGCGCACGCAGTCGGCGGCCGCCGCCGGCGTCTACGCGATCGCGATCAAGCTGTCGACCGCGGTGATCGTCGCCGTGCGCGGCTTCCAGGCGGCCTGGCCGCCGCTGGCGTATTCGGTGACGGAGGACGCGGACGCGCGGCGGCTCTACGCGGTGGTGACCACGGCGTACGTCGCGGTCACCGGGATCGTCGTCGCGGGCCTGACGCTCGAGGGCCGGTGGATCGTCCGGCTGCTGGTGGCCGACGACTTCTACGGGGCCCACGCGGTCATCCCGTGGGTCGCGCTCGGCTGGGCGCTCTACGGGCTGAACCTCGTCTTCATCACGATCGCCGGTCGCGCGAAGGTGACGACGCGGAACTTCCCCGCCGCGCTGGCGGGGGTCGCGGTCAACGTCCTCGTCCTCGTCGCGCTCGTGCCGTCGATCGGGATCGAGGGCGCGGGCCTCGCGCTGTGCGCGGCGTACGTCGTGATGCTGCTCGTGATCCACCGGCTGACGCGGACGCTCTTCGAGGTCCCGTTCGAGTGGGGACGCCTCGCGACGATCGTCGCGGTGCTCGCGGCCCTCAGCGTCGGCGGGGAGCTCCTGCTGCCGACGTCCGGCCTCGTCGGATTCGCCACGCGCGCGGCGGTCTTCGCCGCGATCGTCCCGGTGCTGCTGGCGCTCCGCGTGCTGCGCCCGGAGGAGCGGGCGGGCCTGCGCTCCCTCGTGTACTCCGCGCGGGCGCGGCGGCGGGGCGGCAGCGCAGCGGCCTAGAGCCGCGCGCCGCCCTTGTTCAGCTCGTAGGCGGCCTCGCGCAGGCCCTCGCCCTCGTCGGGGCGCAGCGTTGCGCTGATGTGCCGGCGGTAGCGCCTGGGGTCGTGGCCGGGCAGCGGGATGGCCACGACGGAGCGCACGAGGTAGGTCCACGCCGTGAGCCAGCGCACCGCCCACGCCGCCGGCCGCGAGTGGTGCTTGCGCATGTACCGGTCCCGGTTGCGGGACATCTCGACGATCCGCCGCTCCGGCACCGCGCCCGTGGAGAGCTGCTCGTGGTGAATGGCCTGCGCGCCCGGGACGTAGAGCGTGTGCCAGCCCGCGTCCCGCAGGCGCTTGCAGAAGTCGACCTCGTCGGAGTAGACGAAGAACAGCGGGTCGAACCAGCCGATCTGCGCGGCGG
>JAOPZU010000540.1 GCA_025963955.1 Solirubrobacterales bacterium | reverse complement strand
AGCCCGCTGCGCGGCGGCCGCGCCGCCCTCGGGGCCCTGCGCCACGCGCTGGCCGAGGGCGTCGCGCCCGACGGCCACGACGACGAGCACGCCCTCTACGACGCGTCGGCCGCGCTCGGGCGCCTGGCCCAGACGCCCGCGCTCGTGGTCGTCATCTCCGACTTCCGCAGCACGCTGGACCCGGCCCGCGCGCTCGGCCCGCTGCGCGCGCGCCACAGCCTGCTGTGCGTCGAGGTCTTCGACCAGCGTGAGCTGATGGTGCCCGACGTCGGCCACCTGTCGGTGGTCGACCCGGAGAGCGGGCGCACCGTCCGCGTCAACACCTCCAGCCGGCGGATGCGCGAGCGCTTCATGGCGATCGAGGCCGAGCGCCGCGCCCGCCTGCACGACGAGTTGCGCCGCCTGCGGATCGCGCACGTCGAGCTCGGCACGCACGAGGACTGGCTGCTGAAGCTGGGCAGGACGCTGCGATGAGCTTCGTGACGCCGATCGCCCTCGTCGGCCTGCTCGCGATCCCCGCGCTCATCCTGCTGTCGATCGCGCGTGACAGGCAGCGCGACCGGTACGCGATGCGCTTCCCGGCCGCGGGCACCCTCGCGCGCGCCGCGGGCTCGGACGACGCCTACGTCCGCTGGCTGCCGTCGGCGCTGGCACTGGCCGCCGCCGCGGCGCTCATCGTGGCCGCGGCGCACCCGCAGCGCACCGTCCGCGTGCCGCTGCAGGAGGCGTCGATCGTGCTCGTCACCGACCACTCCGGGTCGATGGCCGCGACGGACGTCGAGCCCGACCGCCTGACCGCCGCCAAGAACGCGGCCGAGTCGTTCGTGAACGCGCTGCCCGGCGGCGTGCGCCTGGGCATCGTCGCCTACAGCGCGGTGCCGGACGACGTGCAGCCGCCGTCGACGGACCACGACCAGACGAAGCAGGCGATCGAGCGCCAGATCGCCAGCGGCGGCACCGCCACCGGCGACGCGGTCGACTCGGCCCTGGGCCTGCTGCGCCCGCGGAAGAGCTCGCGGACGCCAGCGGCCATCGTCCTGCTCAGCGACGGCGCCACGACCGCGGGCGGCGACCCGATCGACGCCGCCAACCGCGCCAAGCAGCTGAAGGTCCCCGTCTACACGGTCGCCCTCGGGACGCAGGACGCGACGGTGCCTGATCCGCGCGGCGGGCCCGGCCTGCCGGCCATCCCCGATCCGGAGACGCTGCGCCGCATGTCCGAGCTCTCCGGCGGCCGCGCGTTCACCGCGCAGGACGCCGGGCGCCTTGGCGCGATCTACAAGGCGCTCGGGTCGCAGCTCGGCAGCAAGGCGGAGACCCGCGACGCGATCGGGCTGCCGATCGCCGTCGGCCTCGTGCTGCTGCTCGCCGCCGGCGGCCTGGTGCTGCGGCGGCGGGTCGTGGCCTAGACCGTCGTCCGCGCGAGGGACGGACCGGACAGGCCGGCGCCCGCCGGCTCGCCGGTGAGGTGGCGGTCGACGAACTCGGTGATCGTCCGCACCACGAGCCGGCTGTCGTCCCACATCGGGACGTGGCCCACCTTGGGCAGCACCACGTAGTCGAGGTCCTTGATCTCGCGGCGGGTCCGCGGCGCGTGCAGCGCCAGCGGCAGGATGCGGTCGTGCTCCGCCCACGCCACGCGCGTCGGCGACTCGATCTGGTCCAGGCCGTCCAGGTGCGCGCGACCGGCGCGGATCGTCCGCAGGACGTCGTCCACGATGCGGCACTCGATCGAAGTGCGCATGAGGTCGACGCCGTCCGCCGGGCTGACGAGCTCGCCGTGGCGCATGATGTCCCGGAAGGCCAGTCGGCGGGCGCCCGGCCGCGCCATGATCCGCGGGGCGTGGCCGATCGTCGAGCGCGTCAGCCTGATGGTGCGCGCGAAGAAGTTCGCGATGCGCTCGGGCTCCCCGCCGTCCGGATCCCACGTCGCCCCCGGGGACAGCGCGACGACGCTGCGGGCCCGGCCGCGCTTGGCGAGCTCCAGGGAGAGCGCCCCGCCCATCGAGTTGCCGACGAAGTGCGCCGTGGTGACGCCGAGCTCGTCGAGGTGCGTCTCCAGGTGGTCCGCCGCGCTCGCGATCGTCGCGTACTCCGGGATGTCCAGGTCGGGGCCGCCGGCGTGGCCCGCGAGGGTCGGCGCGATGACCTCGTAGCGCGCGCTCAGCTCGCCCAGGACCGGGCGCCAGTGGTGCCAGGTCCCGGTGAAGCCGTGCAGCAGCACGACGGGCTCGCCGCTGCCGGCGCGGTAGAGGGCGGGGCTGATCTCGGCCATGCGCCCAAGCCTAGTACGGCGGCGTACCTTGCGGGCCCGGGCCCGGGCCCCCGCCTCGGGCCCGCGGGTGGCTAGCGCGTGACCCCGCTGGCGACCTCGTGCATCTCCTCCACGCGGACGAGCTTCACGCGCGGACGGCCCTGCGCCTCGCCGGCACTCGTCTCGTGCGCGTCGATGGCCTTCCAGCCGTCCCAGGTGACGAGGGTGGGCACGCGCTCGCGGACGAACGCCTCCACTTCCTCCGCGGAGGCGCGCTCGCCCGCCAGCAGGCCCTGCTCGGTGTCCTCCCGGATGCGCGCGACCGTGTCCGCCGCGTCCTTCTTGTTCGTGCCGATCACGCCGGACGGCCCGCGCTTGATCCAGCCGACCGCGTAGGACCCCACGCGGACGCTGCCGTCCTCCTCGGTCACCCGGCCGCCGTCGTTGGCGATCAGGCCGCGGCGCTCGTCGAAGGGCAGGCCGTCGAGCGGGATCCCGCGGTAGCCGATGGAGCGCACGACCATGCCGCACGGGATGACCTTCTCCTCACCGGTGGGGCGCGCCCGCAGGGAGCCGTCCTCGCCCGCGGTGATCTCGTTGCGGACCACGCGGAGGCCCTCGACCTGGTCCTCGCCGAGGATCTCGACCGGGGACCAGAGGAACTCCAGGACGACGCGCCGCTCCTTGCCCTCGGGCTCGCGCGCGGCGTACTGGCGCATGATCTCGACGTTCTTGCGGTTGGTCGTGTGCGCGTCCTCCGAGGCGAGCCACGCCTCGGAGGCGGCGTCGAGCTCGAGGTCCTCGGGGTGCACGATCACGTCGGCCCGCGCGAGCTCGCCGAGCTCGAGCAGCTCGGGGTTCGTGAACGCCGCCTGCGCGGGCCCGCGGCGACCGAGGAGCATGACCTCCTGCGTGGCGCCGCCCGTGAAGCGCTCGATGGCGTGGTCGGCGGTGTCGGTCGGCGAGAGCTCCTCCTCCGCCAGGACGATCATGCGGGCCACGTCGATCGCGACGTTGCCGTTGCCGATGACCACCACCCGCTCGGTGGACAGGTCGTAGTCGTGGTCGGCGTACGTCGGGTGGCCGTTGTACCAGGCGACGAACTCGGTGGCCGCGTGCGATCCGGGGAGGTCCTCGCCCGGGATGCCGAGGCGGTTGTCTGTCGCGGTGCCGAAGGAGTAGACGACCGCGTGGTAGCGCTCCTCCAGCTCCTGCGGCGTGACGTCGCGGCCGAGCTCGACGCCGCCGAAGAAGCGGAAGCCCTCCTTGGCCGCGGTCTTCTCGAACGCCTTGGTGACCGTCTTGATCTTCGGGTGGTCGGGCGCGACCCCGGCGCGGACCAGGCCGAACGGGGTCGGCAGCGCGTCGTAGAGGTCGACCTCGAAGCCGTCGCCGATGAGCTGGCCGGCGGCGTAGAAGCCGGACGGACCGGCGCCGACGATGGCGACGCGCAGCGGGACGGAGGCTGAATCGGTCATGCTGTCTGTACCACCTGTACGAACAAGGGTTACCGGGTCAGGGATGGTAGTCGCCCGGGACCCCCGAGAGGGCGGCCACCCCCCGTTCGGCCGGTGGGAATCCCTCAGCGAGAAGGGGACGCGCCGCCGCTGCTGGGTGCTTCGGCGGGGCCGGGCGCGGCCGCCCCGCCGCCCTTCACGTCGTAGCGGGTGAGCTTCTCGCCGCGCATGAGGGAGACGACCTTGCTGGCGTAGGCCGGGTCGGTCGCGTAGTAGCGCGCGATGACGCGCGCGAACTTCTCCGGCTCCTCGGTGTACTGGAAGGCGCCCTTGTAGACCGGGTTGGCGAGCAGGCGCGCGCCGTGGTCCTCGATCGAGGCGTCGAGCGTCCGGTAGGCCCGGAAGGCGCCGATCGTCGTGACGGAGCGGCCACCGATGACCTCCTGCGTCTTGCGCAGCACGCAGCCCATGCCGTTCACGCCCCACTGGTAGACGCCGTCGCCCTCCTCGGCCACCGCGGTCGCCTTGATGCCGAAGTAGTTGTTCGCTCCCGCGGCGATCGTCCCGCTGCCGGTCTCCAGGATCGCCTGCGCCAGGGTGACCGAGGCGGGGACCTGCGTCTGGCGGTCGGACTGCTGCGCTCCGGGGACCGCCGCCCTGATGAACGCCGCGCGGCTCGGGAACGGCGGGATCTGCGCGACGGGCGAGGTGATGCCGCACGCACCTGTGGTGTCGCCGGGCGCCGGCAGCGGGTCGATGGCGGGCGCGCCGCAGAGCTTGGCCACGAGCACGCCGGGCTCCCCCGATCGCATGAGCGCGTCGGCCACGTAGAGACGCTGGTCGCCGACGATGACCCGGTTCCAGATGTTCGACGCGCCGCTCCGGCCGGACGCGATCGGGCCCGAGGTCTGGCAGGTGATGCGCAGGCGGCTGCCGTGCCTGACCTTCGCGGCGACCGCACCGCCGGGGCTGAGGCGCGCCTTGACGGTCGTGCCGTCGGGGGAGAGCACCGTCCCCTTGGCGGACTGGGCGAGGGCGGCGGACGGGGTGAGCAGCGCGGCGCCGAGCAGGGCCGCGGCGATCACGCCGCCCAGGGAGCGGACGACCATGGGTCCAGGATGCCAAAGCGGGCGCCGCTGCGGCGCAGGGCCGGACGGATGGCCCGGGACCGGCGGGGTCGGCGGGCCGCTTACCCGGCGGTCAGTCCTCGTCGTCGGCGACGAGCGCCTGGCGCACGTCGGCGGGCAGGCCCTGTGCGATCAGCCGCACCGCGGCGACCTGCTTCTCGCGCGCGGCGACGACGATCGCGGTGCCCGCGTCCGTCGCCATGACCAGGGAGCTGCGCCGATCCTCGGGGTTCGTCACGCGGTGCGCGAGATCGAGCTCCGCGAGGCGGTCCAGGACCGGGGTGAGGCTGCCGCTGGAGCGGCCGAGGAGGCGCCCGAGCACGGTGGGGCGGATACCGCCCGCGGCCACGGCCTCGTGGAGCACCAGGTAGCCGTCGAGCGAGAGCCCGGCGTCGCGGGCAATGGCCGCCACCGCGTGCACGGCATCGGCGAGAAGCCGTGCCGCGAAGGCCGCGTCGTCCCGTTCAGCGCGTTCTGCCATCACTGCGTCCAGCGTACACACCGGCACGGCCGGACGGGACCGCGCGCCCGTCGGTTCGCCGACTCTGGACCATCGTTCCGAAAGTATCCCCGCGATCGGCCGTACTGTGGGGTGAGGCGCTCTCCCGATGCTCGACACCCTTCACGACCTGCTGCGCGCCGCGGGCCACGCCGC
>JAOPZU010000500.1 GCA_025963955.1 Solirubrobacterales bacterium | reverse complement strand
GCCGATCGTGACCGAGCCCGTCATCGACGGCGACCCGCGGCGGGCGCACACACTGGCCGCCCGTGTGGCGGAGCGCCTCGGCGTGCCGGTCGAGCTGCCGGACTAGCGCCCGACGAGGGCCGGCGGCAGGCCGCCGACGCCGAGCAGGCCCGGACCGGCGTAGGTCCCGACGACCGCGCCGATCTCCGAGATCATCAGCGGCTCGGAGCCGAAGTGCTCGCGACCGACGACCGCCAGCCGCTCGGCCTCCGCGTGGGCCTGGATGTGCTGGATGCACCAGGCCGTCTTGCCCAGGGTGGTGAGCTCGTCCATCGCGGTGACCAGGCGCTGGAAGGCGCGGCCGGAGGTCCGCACGCGCTCGACCGGCTTGACCTCGCCGTCCACGGTCAGGATCGGCTTGATCTTGAGCGCGCCCCCGATCCACGCGGAGGCCGTCCCGATGCGGCCCCCCTTGCGGAGGAACTCGAGCGTGTCCACCGCGAACCAGATCTGGTTGCCGTCCGGGCCGGCCGCTGCCTCGGTCCGCGCCACGATGGTGTCGAGGTCCTCGCCCGCGGCGATGGAGGACGCGCTCGCGAGCAGCACCATGGCCAGCCCGCCCGCCACGGTGCGCGAGTCGACGACCTCGATCCGCCGGTCCGGGAAGCGGCTCGTCGCGTCCTCCGCCGCCTGACGGGCAGTCTCCACCGTCCCGGAGATCTGGCCGCTGATGTGCACCGACACGACGTCCTGTCCGGCCTCCAGCAGCGGCTCGTAGACCGCGAGGAAGTCGCCGATGGACGGCTGCGAGGTCGTCGGCAGCTTGTCGCCCGTCCGCAGGCGGTCGTAGAAGACCTGCAGGTCCATCTCCGCCTCGCGCTCGGTCCGCGTGCCGTGGTTGACGTACAGCGAGACCTCGTGCAGGCCCAGTTCGGTGCGCAGCGCCGCGGGCATCGAGTGCGTGCTGTCGGAGACGAGGGTGACCGGAGGCATCCGGAAACCCTACCGAGCCACTGCGGATGGACCGCGCGCCCGGGGCTCGTGCGATCATCGCCCGATGGGGCTGACGCTGGTCACCGGAGGGACGGGGATGATCGGCTCCCACGTCGTGCGCGCGCTCCTCGAGCGCGGCGACGCAGTGCGCACGACGGTCCGCGTGCGCTCCCGGACGGACAACCTCATCGGGCTGGACGCCGAGCGCGTGGACTGCGACGTGCTGGACCGCCGCCAGGTGCGCCGGGCGCTCCGCGGGGTGGATCGCGTCTTCCACGTCGCGGGCTTGACCTCGCTGCGGGCAAGCGCCGACGAGCTCTTCCGCGTGAACGTGGAGGGCACGCGGATCGTGATGGAGGAGGCGCTGCGGGCCGGGGTGGAGCGGGTCGTCCACACCTCGTCCTTCGTGGCCGTGGGGCCCGCGGCCCGCGGCTCGACCGCGGACGAGTCGCAGATGTTCCGCGCGGGCCGCTTCGGGCTGCCCTACGTCAACGCCAAGCACGAGGCGGAGATCGCCGTGCTGCGCGTCGCGGCCGCCGGCCTGCCCGTCGTGATCGTCAACCCCGGGCACGTCATGGGGCGGGGGGACCTCTACCGCTCCTCGACCGAGCTCGTGCGGCGGTTCCTGCGTCGCGAGATCCCGGCCTACGTCGACGGCGCCCTGTGCCTGGTCGACGTGGAGGACGTCGCGCGCGGGCACCTGCTGGCGGAGGAGCGCGGGCGGGTCGGCGAGCGCTACATCCTCGGCAACCGCAACTACACCCTCGACCGCCTCTTCGCGGAACTGGGGCGCATCTCGGGGGTCGAGCCCCCGTCGTTGAAGCTGCCGCTGCCCGCCGCGCTGCTCGCGGTGCGCGGCCTCGAACAGCTCCCGGGGCGCCCGGCGATCACCCCGATCGAGCTGCGGGCCTCCTCGCTGTGGTGGACCTACCGCTCCGCGAAGGCCAAGCGCGAGCTCGGGTACGTCCCCGGCCATCACGAGGAACTGCTCGAGCGCACGGTCGGCTGGTACCGCGAACGCGAGCCGCTGCGGCTGCGCTCACCGGGCACCCGCCAGCCCCTGGCTCTCCGCGGCGCCGGGCTGGCACTGCGACAGGCCGAGCGCGCGATCGGGATATTCGGGGCATGAAGACGAAGCTCTACCGCTGCCGCACCCCGACGAACTGGCTGTGCCCGTGCGGGCGCGTCGCACGGGAGCTGCGGCGGGCAGGCGAGGACGTGGAGACCGTGCGTGTGCCGTGGCGCAAGGCGGATCGCCGCGAGGTGCGCGCGCTCACCGGGCAGACCGTCGTCCCCGTGGCGATCATCGCCGGCGACGCGATCTGCGACTCGCGCCGCATCGTGCAGCACCTCGAGCGACGTCAGCGGGCGGCCTCGACCTGAACCCGCAGGACAGCGGATCGTCTAGCCTGCGCCGCTCATGCGCATACTCTGCCGGTCCGCCGTCGCCACCGTCCTGCTGCTCCTCGGTGGTGGCGCCGCAACCGCTGCGGCCGCCGAACCGATCATGCCGCTGTCGCAGCTGCACAAGGGGATGCGCTGCATCGCCAAGAGCGTCGTCAGCGGCACGGACATCGCGACCTTCGACATCGACATCCTCGACGTCATCGCGGGGGACGCCGCCTCGCGCACGCCGTACATCCTCTTCAAGGCGTCGGGGGCGGCGATCGACGCCACAGGCATCGGTCCCGGCTTCTCCGGATCCCCGATCGACTGCCCCGACGCCGCCGGGACACTGCGGGTCGCCGGAGCGATCTCCGAGGGGATCGGGCAGTACGGCAGCACCGTTGCGCTCGCCACCCCCATCGAGTCGATCCTCGGCGAGCCGGTCGACCCACCGGCCGAGACGCGGGTCGCCTCCGGACTCATCCGCGCCGCACGCCCCCTCGCCACGCCGCTCGGCATCGGCGGCCTCTCGGTTCCCGTCGCGGCCGCGCTGAAGGCCGCTGCGAAGCGCGCGGGCGCCGCGGTATACGCCGCGCCCGTCGCGCCGCCCACGACGATCTTCCCCGTCCAGCAGCTCCAGGGTGGTTCGGCGATGGCCGTCGGCCTGGCCAGCGGCGACGTCAGCGCCGGCGCGATCGGCACCGTGGCGTACGTCGACGGCGACAAGGTCTGGTCCTTCGGCCACCCGCTGGACGGCGCGGGGCGCCGGTCGCTGTTCCTCCAGGACGCCTACGTCTACGGGGTCATCGGCAACCCGGTCGGCTCGGCCGAGCTGTCGACGTACAAGTACGCGGCGCCGGGGCACGACCTCGGCACGCTGACCAACGACGCGGTCTCCGCCGTGGTCGGCCGGCTCGGCGCGCTGCCGCCGCGCTTCCCGCTGAATGTCTACGGCGAGGACCTCGACAGCCGGAAGGTCCAGCTGGCGAACATCCAGATCGCGGACGAGACGGCGCTCGGGAACCCGACGGGCGCCTCGGCGCTCACGCAGGTGGGCTCGCTCGCGATCGGTGAGGTCGTCTACGACCTGCTACGCGGGACCCCGCTGCGCCAGAGCGGCAGCATGTGCATGCGGATCACGCTGAAGGAGCGCCCGAAGCCGCTGCGCTTCTGCAACACCTATTCCGGCGGCTCGCTCGGGACGGGCGCCGGCGCGCCGCTGATCGCGGACTTCGGCGGCGCGAGCTCGCAGCTGGACGCCTACAACTTCGGCCCGCTGCACATCACGGGCGCCGAGGTCTACATCAAGCTGCGCCGCTCGCTGCGGCAGGCGTATCTGCTCTCGGCGAGCGCGCCCCATCGGGTCCGGCGCGGGAGCACCATCCGCGTGCGGGTGCTCGCGCAGCGGGTGAACGGCCCGCAGCTGCGCCGGACGATCAAGGTGCGGATCCCGTCGACGACGCCGCTCGGCCGGCGCCGCGTCCAGCTCGACGGGACTCCCGGCGACGGCAGCGGCTCACTGGAGGACGCGCTGACGGGCATCCTCGACCTCGGCGGGAGTGCGGGTCAGGACGACGGCGGCACCGGTCCGCGGAACGTGACGGCGCTCGCCAAGGGCATCGAGGGCATCCACCGCTACGACGGCGTCACCGCCGCGATCACGCCGCTGAGCGGCGCCTCGTCCGACAACCCGGACGCCCCGACGCCGTCGGGCGCCGAAGCCGCCGCGCAGAAGCCGCAGCAGGCCTACCGCGACCCGGAGCTGCGGCTCAGCGGCACCGCCCACGTCAACGTGACGGTGGTGCCGTAGGCCCTCAGGCCAGGCGGTTCTCGATCTGCATGTTCGGCGGGTTGGTCGGGACGACGTCCTCCGCCGGCGCCTCGAGGTCGGGCTGCTCGACGCCGAGGACCTCCGCCAGCTCACCGGACTCGAACATCTCGGCGACGATGTCCGCGCCGCCCACGAGCTCGCCCTTGACGAACAGCTGGGGAATGGTGGGCCACTCGGACAGGGCGCTGAGCTCCTGGCGGATCCGCGGGTCCGGAAGGATGTCGACGGCTGCGAACGGCGCGTCCAGCGCCTGCAGGGCGCCGACGGTCCGGGCGCTGAAGCCGCACGCGGGGGCCTCGGGCGTCCCCTTCATGAAGAGGATGACGGGATGCTCGGCGATGGCCCCGGCGACGGCGTCGCGGATGGGGTTGGCCTGGTCGTTCTGCTCGGACACGGGGGTCTCCGTTCGGTGGTTACGGCGTGGAGGTCTTGAGGCTCAGCGCGTGGATCGGGCCACCGATCTCGTCGCCGAAGATGTCGTAGACGAGGCGGTGCTGCGCGATGCGGCTGAGTCCGGCGAACTGCGGCGCGACGACCGTCGCCTTCAGGTGATCGCCCCCGCCCGTCCAGTCCTCGACCACGGCGGTGGCACCCGGCAGGGCGGCTTCGATGCGCTGTCTGATCTCGTCGGTGGAGGGCATGCAGAGGACAGGATACGACCCTCGCGCACGCTTCCCCGTGGTCCCGACGAGGCGCTACACTAAATGAAGCTATGGCAACCACAGAGGTCACCTACAACGCCAAGGGCATCGCCTTCACCGAGAAGGGTGCTCAGAAGGTCCACGAGTTCCTCGCGGCGCAGACCGCCGAGGCCGTGGCGACCGCCGGGCTGCGCGTCGGCGTGCGGGGTGGCGGGTGCTCGGGCTTCCAGTACCAGCTCGCCTTCGACAACCAGCGCGACGGCGACGTGATCTTCGAGCAGGAAGGCCTGAAGATCCTCGTGGACGCCCAGAGCCTGCCCTACGTCGACGGCTCCGCCATCGACTACGTGGAGTCCCTCCAGGGCGCCGGCTTCCAGGTGAACAACCCGAACGTCGTGGCCGCCTGCGGCTGCGGCTCGTCCTTCAAGGTCGCCGACGAGGCTGAGGTCTCCGCGGTCTGAGTCGGAGCCCCGCTCCGTGTTGCGCCTGACGGCCACCCTCCGGGTGGCCGTTCTGCTTTGCGGACTCGTGCTCGGGTCGGCGCTCGCCGGCTGCGGCGGCGGCGGAGCGCGGACGGCGACCGTGACGCGCCCGGCGCCGGCCCCCACGGGTGCCTCGTCCTCCGCCCCACCGGCGCAGCGCCTGCCGATCGGCGTCAGCGAGAACAACCCGTGGCTCGTCGACCCCGGGGCCGTGCCTGAGGGGTTCGCGGCCTGGCGGGACCGCCTGGCCGCGCTGCACCCGGCCCGCTACCGGCTGTTCGTCGACTGGTCGACGCTGCAGCCGGACCCGAAGGTGCCGGCCGACCTCGCGCAGCCGAACGACGGCTGCCTGCGCGGGATGCCGCCCTGCGGCCCGTTCGCCGGGATGCGGGACCGCCTGCGGGCGATCGCCGCCCGGCAGCGGGCGGACGGCGGCGGGTGGGCGGTCATGATCGTCCTCCAAGGGGTGCCGGAGTGGGCCGCGATCCCGGCGGGCGGCTGCGAGCAGCCCGGCGCCGACCACCGCTCACGCCCGATCACCGCCGCCGGACTGGCCGGGTACCAGGCGCTCATCCGGGCGCTGCTGGCTCTAGGCCGCCAGGAGGGAGTGGCGCTCCGCTGGTGGAGCCCGTTCAACGAACCGAACCACCCCGGCTTCATCAGCCCGCAACGTGCGGCCTGCGACGCGCACGCCCCGTCACTGGCGCCGGCGGTCTACTCCCGGCTCGTGCGGGCTGCCCGGCAGACGCTCGACGCGACGCCGGGCGGCCCGTACCACCTGATCCTGGGGGAGATGGCCGGCTACGGCAGTCCTACCCCGCGGGGTACCGGGATCAGCGAGTTCGTCCGCGCGCTGCCGGATGACGTCGCGTGCGCCGGCACCGTCTGGTCCCAGCACGAGTACACCCAGCCGGACCGCTCGCAGCCGGACGCCGTCGGCGAGCTCGAGCGCGTCCTCGACGAGCGCGCGTGCACCCGGGGCAAGCGGATCTGGGTCACCGAGACCGGGGTGGGGGGGACCCGAGCCGGCTCGCCGCGTTCGCTGCGAGCGGTCGACCAGCGCGCGCAGTGCGCGGCGGAGGCCGCACTCCTCGAGCACTGGGCGGGCGATCCGCGCGTCACGGCAGCCTTCCAGTTCTCTGTCCGCGAGGACACGGCCTACCCCGTCGGGCTCTTCGACCCCGAACTGACGCGTGCGTACCCGGTGTACGACCTCTGGCGGGCCTGGGGCGCCGCCCGACCCGGCGACCCCGCCGGGGTACCCCGGCCTTCCGGCTGCGCCGACCCCTGACCCCACCCACACCGCCAGCGGCGTCGTTCTTGCCCCCGTGTCGGAGGCGCGGCGTCTTTCTTGGCCCCCGGGGGGTACGGCGTCGTGCTTGGCCCCCCGCGGGGCGCGGCGTCGCTTTGCCCCTTAAGGGTGCGGCGTCGTTTTGGCCCCCCTGGACGGCGCGGCGT
>JAOPZU010000499.1 GCA_025963955.1 Solirubrobacterales bacterium | reverse complement strand
CGGCATGAAGACCTTGTCCGTGCCGGCGAACTCGAGCTCGAGGTAGTCGCGGGTGACGCCGGCCACGGTCTTCGTCTCGAACCCGGCGAAGCGCGCGAGGCCGTGATCCTCGTGGACGACGATGTCCCCGGTGCGCAGGTCCGCGAACGACCGCAGCGCTCCGCGACGGCGCTGGCGGACAGTCTGCCCGCCGGTCCGCTCGGTGCGCTTGCGGCGGAAGAGGCGGTGCTCGGGCAGCACCGCCAGGCGGATCCCGGCGGCGATGAAGCCGTCCCGCAGGTTCGCCTCGGCGAAGTTCAGGGCGGGCTGGGCGTAGGCGTTGTCCTTGCCGTCCATCCGGTCCCCGGCGCCGAACCAGCGGGCCTTCAGGCGGGCGAGGTTGTAGGCGGCGCGCTCGCCCTCGCCGCGGCGGGGCCAGGCGACGAAGGTGCGGTAGCCGCCGCGGACGAGCTTCTCCAGCTCGGGCTCGGCCTCCTTCAGGCTGCGGGCGGCGAGCTCGGCCGACTGCGCGCGGAACTCGATCTCCTGCCCGCTGTCGAGGGAGGAGAGCGAGATCGCCGTGCGCTCGTCCAGCGTCCGCGTGATCGCGTCCGGGTTGACGTAGAGGTCGCGGGCGTCGGCGTCGTGGAAGGCGGCGGTGACGTCCTGCCAGTGGTCGGCGAGCGCGGGCGCGATCTCCTCCTCCGCGGCGATCAGCACCGCCGCGTCCTCCGGGGCCAGGTCGAGGAACGCGTGGAAGCGGTCGACGGGCAGCAGCTGCGAGACGTCCGGGCGCTCGTCGTCGTCCGCGAGCAGCGCGGCCTCCTCCGCGGCCTGCCGGTGCTCGGCGGCGAGCTCGGCCGCCGGAGCGACCTCGACCTGCTGCGCCTCCCCCAGCGAGCGCTGCGTGAAGGTCGAGAACCAGCGCAGCGACTCGATCTCGATGTCGAACAGGTCGACGCGGATCGCGCGGTCCTCCGTCGCGGGGTAGACGTCGAGGATGCCGCCGCGGATGGCGAACTGGCCGCGGTCGTCGACCTGGTCCACCCGCTCGTAGCCGGCGGCGACGAGCTCGAGGGCGACCTCGTCGAGGTCCAGCAGGTCGCCCACCTTGAGGGTGAAGCCGTGCGGGCGCAGGGCGGGGTCGGGGATCTTCTCGCTGAGCGCGACGGCCGAGACCACGATGACCGGCGGCTCCTCGTGGCTCGTGTCGTCGGCGTGGGCGGTGAGCGCGTCGAGGGCGGCGATGCGCAGCCCGGTCAGGTGCGGCGGCGGCGCGAGGTGCGACTCGTAGGTGACGCCGCGGCTGGGGTAGAAGCGCACGGGCCGCGGGTGCAGCCAGGTCTTCAGGTCGGTCGCGAGGTCCCGGGCCTGACGGTCGTCGCCGGCCACGACGATCGCCGGGCGGCCGGCGGCGAGCGACCCGTCGACCCCGTCCAGCAGCGCCGCCAGGAGGTACGGGCGCATCGCCGAGGAGACGAACGCGCGCCCGCCGTCCCGCGCGAGGGTGACGCCTTCGGGGCTGTCGGCGAGATGGGCGAGAAGCGGGCGGAGGCTCATGGGAACGCACGGCGGCCGCGCGAGGGGCGCGGCCGGGCTGCGGAGTGTACGAACCTCGCGGGCGGCCCGGCCTTCCGCGGGTCAGACCGCGACGGCGTCCAGGTTCAGGCGCACGTAGTCGACGACGACGTCTCCGTCGCGGGCGCGGAGCGCTTCCACCACGTCGGCGACGAAGGCGTCGCGCCGTTCGGCGGGCAGCCGCTCCAGGTGGGCGCCGAGGACGATCGTGCCCAGGTACTCGTGCGGCTCCTCGGGGGTGACCGGGCGTGAGACGAGCTGCGCCCGGACCTCGGCGAAGCCGGCGGCCTCCAGACGCTGGGTGGTGACCTCGGGCGTGCTGAAGTTCCACGTCCCCGCCCAGCCGCCGAGGTGCGGGGCCCACGCCGGCCGAAGGCAGACCTGGTCGAGGGCGGCCCGGACGCCCGCGATGTTGCCGTGGCCGCCGCACTGCGCCGTCAGGCGGCCGCCGGGCTCCAGCGCGCGCCGCAGGGCCGCGAACAGCGCGTCGTGGTCGGCGATCCAGTGGAAGGTCGCGGTCGAGAGGATCGCGTCGACGGTGCGGCCCTGCAAATCGAGCTGCGTGAGGTCCTGCACGAGGAGCTCCGTCCCCGGCGGCAGCCGCTCGCGGGCGGCGTCGATCATCGCGCGCGAGCCGTCCACCCCGATGACCTCACCGTCCGGGAGCCGGTCGATGAGCGCCTGGGTGACGCGGCCGCTGCCGCAGCCGGCGTCGAGGACGCGCTCGTCGCCCCGCAGCGCCAGGCGGTCCAGCACCTCGAGCCCGAGGCGCTCCATCGGGCCGGAGACCTTGTCGTAGCTCCTGCCGTTCCAGTCCCGTGGCTTCGTCATACGTCTGTACGTTATCACGTACAAACGTATGCGGCACGCGTGTCGTTCTAGACCTGGTCCTGCAGTCCCTCCGTGAGGACGTCGACGCGCTCGCGCAGCTCGCGCACATCCCCGACGAGCTCCTGCTCACCCGAGGCCTGCGAGCTGACGGCCAGCCCGACGAGCCGCGCGTGGACCGTGCGCAACGAGGCGTTGACCTGCTCCATCTCCCCGTAGGCGCTGCGCAGCATCGTGTCCAGGCGGGCGAACTCCGTCTCCTGCGCGCGGAGGGCGCCGACGGTCGCGGCGTCGCCGGCCCGCTCGAGCTCCCGGATGCGCGTGCGCAGCGCGCCGCGGTCCTGGACGACCAGGAAGGCGTAGAGGCGCTGCGCGCGCCCGGCGGCGCCCTCGAGCGCCGTCACGAGCTGCGCGACCTCCTCGCGGACGTCGGCGAACGACAACGCGGACTCGCTGATGGTGGCGACGATCAGCGCCTGCTCGGCGCGGGCCGCGTCGAGCTGCGCGCGGATCTCCGGCGCGAGCTTGGCGGCGTCGAGGCCCGGCGCCGCGATGCTGCCGTGCGCCCTGCCGTAGGCGCGGTCGCCGACGCGCTCGGCCTCCGCCTCGTCGAAGAACGTCATCGTGGCGAGCGCCGCGTAGGCCATCAGGGCGATCACGAGCAGCCACGCGGCGCCCAGGACGATCGCGGCCACCGCGACGGCGGCGCCCACCCCGACCGTCACCGGCTTCGTCAGCGCGTTCACGACCATCGCGCGCCGGAGCTCGCTGCGGGTCGGGGGCCGGCGGACGGGCGACTGCGACTGGCGAGCCATCTAGAAGAACGACGATATCGAGAGGTAGACGCTCTCGATCTGCTTCGGATCACCGGTGAAGGCCTTGCCGCCGGCGGCCTTGGCCACCGCCTCCAGCGCGTCCCGGTTGGCCTCGCGGCCGTAGGCGATCGTGTAGACGCGGACGACCGAGCCCTCGCTGCGCGCCTGCGCGTCGAGCCGCCGGCGCAGGGCCTGCGCCGACGTCGAGGAGGACGTGTCGTCCCCGTCCGTGAGCAGGACGACGGCGTTGATGCGGGTGTCGTCCCTGAGGTTCTGGACCTCCTGCAGCGCGTCGCCCGTCGCGTCGATCCACGCGGTCTCCCCGCCGGGCAGCAGGTCGGCCACCGTCCGGCGGAGCCGCGCCCGGCCCGTCCCGAAGGCCTGGACCGGAGCCCCCCGGAAGACCTTGTCGTTGAAGAAGACGAGGCCGACCCGGTCGCGCGGGGACAGCTGCCGGAAGAAGGCCTTCAGCCCCGCCTTGGCCTGCTCGAGCTTGTTCTCCTCCCCCATGGAGCCGGACACGTCGACCGCGAGGACCACGTTGGCGGGCTTGCGATCCTCGCGCCACGCCGCCTTGATGCGGGCCAGGACGTCGGGCTGCGGGAGCGCGAGCACGCGGCCGGGCAGCGCGGGATCGACGCCGTGGGCGGCGTCGAGCGGCGGGAGGAGCTTCGCGCCCGGGTTCCCCGGCCGGAAGCCCGCCTTCGCGGCGACGGCGGGCGTCACCTCCGCGACGAGGTCCTTCACGACCTGCTGCGCGGCGGCGGCGAGCTCCGGGGTCATCCACGGCGCGTCCGGGACGATCAACGGGTTGTCGCTGTAGAAGGTCCCCTCGGACGGGTAGATGCCCACGAGCTTCGTCGCGCCGCGCCGCCGGGTGTTGAAGTCGACGAGCGTCGCCTCCTCCATCGCGACGGCGCTCGCGTAGGCCGGGCCGTACTTCAGCATCTGGTCGGCGAAGAACAGCGTGGTGTCGCCGTAGTGGACGATGGAGCGCTCGATCGCCTGGATGTCGCGGCGCACCTTCGGCCGGTTCACGTCGGCAACGGTCAGGCCCTCGCGCTTGCCCACGGCCGAGAAGTACTCGGCGGCGACGGCGCTCAGGCCGGAGGTCGAGAAGTCCGGGTTCGTGTGGCCCAGCCGGAAGGAGCCGTACTCCGGCCTGCCGAGCTTGATCAGCCCCTGCGGGTCCTGGGCGAGCTTCAGCACGTCCTTGAACCCGATGGCCTTCCTCGGCCAGCCGAGCGCCCGGGCCAGCGGCTCCCACATCGCGATCACGAGCGGGGTGCGGGCGATCGACGGGTTCTCGTCCGCGACGTACTTCCGGTCCGCCTCGTAGTTCAGCAGCCGTCCCCACAGCGAGGAGGCGGGTGACCAGATCGCCGGCTTCAGCGTGCCGGCGGCGATGCGGCGCTCCGCGTCACCGGAGGAGACGACCTGACCCCGGACGAAGATCGTGCGGCCGCCCTGCACGTGCCCGGCGGCGTTGAAGGCCCTGAGCCGGGCCGCGACCAGCGGCTCCTTCTCCGGTGAGTAGGCGAAGTCGACGACGAGGGCCCCCGCGGGCGCCGTCTGGCCGACGGAGGCGACGGACGAGGAGCCGCCGCCGCCGCCACCGCCACCGCCGGCGCTGACGACGAGCGCCACCACGACCGCGACGGCGGCAACGGCGATGACGGCGATGCGGCCGGGTGACATCGCGGCGAAGCGTACCCCGGGGGCCGAGGGCGACGGGCGCGACCCGCGCGGGGGCAACGCCGGCCCGGACCCGCGCTACAGCTCGAGCTCGCCGGAGACGATGCGCTCGGCGGCGTCCGCGGCCGCTCCCACGAGCGCGTCGACGTCCGCCTGCGGCTGGCGCCATTTGCCCAGGACGTAGCCCGCGACGATCTCGGGGTCGGTCGAATCCGGCCGGCCGACGCCGATCCGGATCCGCGCGAAGTCCGGCGACCCGAGGTGCGCTTTCAGCGACTTGAGGCCGTTGTGCCCGGCCAGGCCGCCGCCGAGCCGCCAGCGGACGTCGGCGAACTTCAGGTCGATCTCGTCGTGGAGGACCAGGACGCGGTCGAGCGGGATCTTCAGCG
>JAOPZU010000498.1 GCA_025963955.1 Solirubrobacterales bacterium | reverse complement strand
GACCGCGACGGCGGCCACGCCCGCCCCGGCCGTGACCCCCGCGGCGACGCCGCCGGCTGCGACGCTGCCGCCCGGCAAGGCGGGGAAGCAGCAGCGCAAGCGCCAGAAGCAGCAGGACAAAGGCGCGCAGCAGGAGGGCTAGCGCGGGCGCGCTAGCGCGGGCGCGCCCTAGGCTGGGCGCCCATGACCGAGGTCGCCCGCTACAGCGCCTTCACCGGGGTTCCCGCCGGCGGGAACCCCGGTGCTCGCGCGCGAGGCTCATCGTCGTGATCCCTGCCCTGTTTCAGCGCGTCAGGGTGAACGTCGACGTCAGCGTTCTTGTGTTGCCTGCCAGGTCGGTGAAGACCCCGCGTGCGGTGACGGTCGCCGATGTGCGCCTGTTTCTGAAGAGCTTGTGGCGGTTCAGGACGCTCACAATGATGCTCAGGCGGGTTTTCCCGGCGGCCGGGATCGTGACGGCTTTTGAGCCGAGGAACGCTCCGTTGAAGGAAAGGCTGATCATGCCCTGGCACGCTTCCGAGGGCTCGTTGCAGCCGGCCGACACGGTGATCCTCCGGGTCGACGAGATCCTCGTCCCGGCCTTCGGCAGCCGAAACAGCGGGCCCGAGATGTCGTTGACGGGCGCCACCGGGAGTGTCGCGATGGACGGCGGCTGCGGCTGCGGCTGTGGCTGCGGCTGCGGCTGCGACTGCGCCTGCAGCGCCACCGGCAGGTCGACCTTCTCGCAATCTTGGAGGACGTCGACCGCGTCGACGTTGACGCTGTCGTTCCCGGCTCCGCAATTGAGCGTGTCACGGAGCGTGTCGCGTGTCATCAGCACGTCGTCGCCGTCTTGGCCGAAGACGGCGTCCAGGCCGCCGCCACCGGTGAGCACGTCGTTTCCGGTGCCGCCGGCGATCGTGTCGTTCCCGTCGCCGCCGTCGAGCGTGTCGCTGCCGTTCCCGCCGTCCAGCAGGTTGTTCTGCGTGTTGCCGGTGAGGCGGTCATCGCCGCCGCCGCCGAGGAGATTCTCGACGTCGGACCCGATGTCGTCGCCCTCCTCGCCGACGGCATCGCCGTTGAGATCTTCGCCGTCGTTCGCGCCGTCGCCGTCGAGGTTTGCCGCGATCGCACTGGTCCGGGTGCTGTAGTCGACGGTGTCGGTGCCCTCGCCGCCCCGCATGATGTCCGCCCCGGTCCCGCCGTCGAGGCGGTCGTCGCCGGCGGCCCCGCTCAGCAGGTCGCGTCCGGCGCCGCCTCGCAAGACGTTCGCACCGGCGCTGCCGGTGAGCGTGTCATCGCCGCCACCGCCTGTTGCGTTCTCGATGCGGTCCAGCTGGTCGCGCTCGCTGCCGCTACCGCTGTCGTTGCCGATGGTGCCGGCCTCAGGGATCGTCACCTTCACCGCGGTGTCGCGGTCCACGTAGCTGGTGCTGTCAAGCCCGGCGCCGCCGTTCAGCGCGTCGGTGCCAAGCCCGCCGATGAGCGTGTCGTCGCCCGCTCCGCCGCTGATCGCGTCGTTTCCGCCGTTCGCGCGGATGATGTTGTCCTGCCCGTTGCCGCTCAGGGTGTCATCTCCCGCGCCGCCGTTCAGGTTCTCCACTCCCAGGATCGTGTCCTCGTTGATGCCCGCGTTGCCGTCGAGTTCCGCTGTGACCGCGGCCGTCCGTGAGCTGAAGTCCGCAAGGTCGATGCCGTCGCCGCCGACAAGCTGATCGGCGCCGGTGCCGCCGTCGAGCGTGTCGTCGCCGGCTCCGCCGCGCAGATCGTTGGTTGCCGGGTCGCCGATGAGGGTGTCGTTGCCGCTGCCGCCGTAGGCGTCCTCGACACCGTTTGTGTTGTCCTCGATGTTGCCGTCCGCCGCGCGGCTGAGAGCGACGGTGACCGCGGTCGAGCGCTCGGTGTAGTCGGCGACGTCGTGGCCTCCGGCACCGCCGCTGAGGGTGTCGCTTCCGGGGCCGCCGCGAAGGACATCATCGCCGCCGAGGCCGTTCAGTGTGTCGTTGCCGGGGCCGCCGATCAGCGTGTTGTTGCCGTCGCGCACGTTCACCTGCGGATCGGCTCCGCTGAGTACGTCGTTGTTGTTGCCGCCGGTGATGGACTCGACGTCGGCGCCGATGTCGTCGCCCTCGCCGGACTCGCCGTCATTCGCCACGTCGTCTGCCGACGCCGTGATGACGTTCGTGCGGTTGGCGTACGTCACCCCGTCCACGCCGTCGCCGCCGCGCATCAGGTCCGCTCCGGTACCGCCGTCGATGAGGTCCTTCTGGTTGCCACCGAACAGGCGGTCCGCGCCGACTCCGCCGGAAAGCGTGTCGTCGCCGGCGCCGCCGAGCAGCGTGTCCGCGCCGTCTCCGCCGTCCAGTGCGTCGTTGCCGTCGCCCCCGACCAGGATGTTCGCCACGAGATTGCCGCTGAGGGTGTCGCTGCCTGAGCCGCCGTCGATCTCGTCGATCTGGAGCAGACGATCGCCTTCGCCGCTCTCGCCGTCGTTTGCGATGTCGTCCAAGCTGGCGAAGACCGGAGCGGTCCGCGTGCTGTAGTCCGCGACGTCGAAGTCCGCGGTGTTGTTGTCGCCGCCGTTGAGCGTGTCCGCGCCGGTTCCGCCGTCAAGCCTGTCGGCTCCCTCGTCGCCGTCGAGGACGTCCGTGCCGGGGCCGCCGCGAAGGACGTCGCTGCCGACGTCGCCGTCCAGCACCGGGTCGTTGCCGTCGCCTCCGTCGATCGTGTCGTTCCCGATCCCGCCATGGATGGTGTCGGGCCCGCCCTCGCCGTCCAGCACCGGGTCGTTGCCGTCGTTGCCGTCGATCGTGTCGGTCCCGTTGCCGGTGCCGTCGGAGTTGTCGCCGTGGATCGTGTCGTCGTCCTCGCGGCCGCTGATGACGTCGTTGCCGGCGCCGCCCTCGATGACGTCGTTGCCGGGGCCGCCGTCGATGACGTCGTCCCCGCCTGCGCCTGCCAGGTTGTCGGCGCCGGCGTAGCCGAAGATCGTGTTGTTGCCCGCGTTGCCCGTGATGACATCGGGGCCCAGTGTTCCGCCGAGCAGTTCCACGTCGTCCAGGACGTTGTCCTGCTCGCCGGACTGTCCGTCGTCGGCCGCCAGGTCGGTGTCGATGTTGACGCCCGCAGTTCCGGCGCGGCCGCTGTAGTTGACCTCGTCGATGCCGTCACCCCCGCTGACGCGGTCAGGTGCTACCGCGAGATCGCCGCCGGCGGCGAGGGGTTGGCCGGGGATGAGCTGGTCGTTACCGGGGCCGCCGTTGATCTCGTTGGGCAGGGCTGCGGCAGCGCCCGTGGTGTTGAGGAGGACCCGGTCATCGCCAGGACCCGAATTGAGGATGACGCGGGTGATCGTCCCGCCCGTGGGCGGGGTGCAGTCAACCGGACGGGTCTCTGACCCATTGGCGGGGGCCGCGTTACCGAGCGGAGCGGGAAGGACGGCGATCGGGAGAAGACCGGTCGTTTGCAGAGTGCACTTGGCGCCGCCGGTCGTGCTGGCGGGTCCGGTCGGCGCCTGTGACTTGTCAAGCACACGAATGCCGCCGCCGGCGATGTTCGTGACCGTGAGCACATTGCCTCGTGCTGCGGTGTCGTCGACGAACGTCAGGGTGTAGGAGGCGGCGGGCGCGGGACTCGCGTTCGCCGCGATGGTGATCGTCCCGGCCTCGGCGTTCGCGGCCCCCGACCCAACCAGCAGGACACCAAGCGGCAAGCAGCGCACCGACGCCCGTAAATGGGTCGAAGTCGTCATCCCGTAAAACCCCTTTTTCCGCCGTGGTAGGTCCGCCCCTGAACCTTTAGGTTGTAAGACTACCTACATGGCGCGTGCCGCAGGAAAAGCCTGATCGCGGCCCCGGAGACGACGTTGCCTCCATCTCGCTAGCGGCTGGGTGCCACCGTCCTGATCGCCGCGTCAGGTGGCGGCGGGCCCGGTAGGAGTGATGCGGGCGGTCCGCACGAGCCCGTTCTCGAGGCGGAAGACCCAGATGACCGGAACGCCGTCCAGCACGTCACCGGCCAGGGTCCGGCCGTTGGCGGTGCCGAAGGCGACCACGCCGTTCCCGGCGACGCGCAGCTCCCCGGGCGTGACCACCAGCGACTCCCAGACCGTCGCGATGTCCGCGAAGTACTGGCGGATGCCGGAGTGCCCGCGGTAGGGCTCCTCGCGGTCGAGCTCGCTCGCGGTGCCCTGGGGCCACAGCTCGGCGTCCGCGGTGACGAGGGCGAGGGCGGCGTCGACGTCCCGCCGCCCGAAGGCGGCGAACAGCTCCGTGACGACCAGCCCGGCGTCCATCGGCCGCATGGTAGACCTCCCGCCCGGCGGCGGGCCGGGCGCGGCGCCGCGGACGGCCTGCCAAGATCGATGGCGTGCCTCAGCGAACCGTTCCCGCCGGACCCGCTGCCGGCGTCCCGTCCACGCGCCGTGGATCGACCCGGCCGCACCTGCCCGCCGGCAACCGGCTGCTGGCCGGCGTGGTCCTCGCCGCGGCGCTGACCAACGGCGCCTTCGCCCTCGCGCTCGCACCGTCCTCGCGGTTCGAGATCGCCGACCCGTCGAAGGTGATCGACGACCGCCTGTGGGCCGCGATCGTGGCGGCCGTGCTCGTCCCGCTCGGCTGGGGGATCCTGCGCCGCCGCAAGGGCGCGTGGCTCGTGCTCGTCATTGCGCTGGTCGTCCTTGTCACGGTCGACGTGCTGTTCGAGGAGCCCCCGACGGAGCTGCTGCTGCCGGTGCTCGCCCTCGCCGGCCTGTTGCTCGCGCGCCGTCGCCTCGTCGCCGAGCCCTTCCGCGAGACGCTGCGCCGCCACACGCTGCCCACCCGCGAGGCGATGATCCGCACGCAGGCACTGCTGGAGGCGTACGCCCGCGACTCGATGGCGCCCTTCAAGCTCCGGGAGGACGTGGGGCACCTGTTCAGCTCCGGCGGCGACGCGGTGCTGGCCTTCCGGGTGGAGAACCGCGCGCTGCTCGTGGCGGGCGACCCGATCGGGAGCATCTCGGGGGTCAACGACGTGCTCCACCAGGCGCGGCGGCTGGCGCGGGGTGCCGGGCTGCGCTTCGGGATCGTCGCCGCCAGCCAGGAGCTGTCGGACCGGATGCGCGAGGAGTTCGGGATGAAGCCCGTCTACCTCGGGTGCGAGGCCATCGTCCTGACCGGGGACTTCACGCTGGAGGGCCGCAAGATCAAGAAGGTCAGGCAGGCGCACGCGCGCGTGCTCCGGGAGGGCTACCGCCTGGAGCGCAAGTGCGTCGGCGAGCTCACGCCCGAGGACCGGGCCGCGCTCGCCGCCTGCCAGGAGCGCGGCCGGGCGCCCGAGGAGGAGCAGAGCTTCGTCATGGCGCCCGAGAGCTTCGACGCCCCCGGGTCGGACCACTCGATCGTCGTCCTTGCCCGGCACGAGCAGGACGGGCACGTTGCCGGCTTCATGGTCTTCATGCCGCTGACGCGCCGCCCGATGTGGTCGCTGGCGATGCAGCTGCGCGATCCGGGATCCCCGAACGGCATCATCGACGCGCTCATCGTGCACGCGCTGCTGGAGGCGCGCAGCGAGGGCGTGGAGGAGCTGTCGCTGAACTTCGCCGCCGCCCGCCGCTACGTCTACGAGCCGGTGCACGGCTTCTGGCCGCGGGTCGCCCGGCTGCTCGCCAAGCTGGCGATGCGGTGGACGCAGATCGACCAGCTCCGCTACCACAACGAGAAGTTCTCACCCGTGTGGGAGCCCCGCTCGGTCATCGTCGAGCACGTCCTGGAGGTCCCGCACCTGGCCTTCGCCGTGATCTGGCAGGAGGGTCAGCTCCCGCGGCCCAACGCGTTCATCCGGCCGGCCTGGCCGCAGCGGGCGGACATGCTGCCCGGGGGGGAGCAGTAGGCGGCGTCAGTCACCGCCGAAGCGACGGGCCGAAGGCGGAGGGCCATGACGGGCACCCTCCGCGCTCCGGCCCGCAAGGACTCAGCGCCCGAGGATCTCCATGGCGATCTTCGCGACCTGGGTCGGCGTGCGGCCGACCTGGACGCCGACGGCCTCCAGCGCCTCCGCCTTGGCGGCCGCGGTGCCGGCCGAACCGGACACGATCGCGCCCGCATGGCCCATGGTCTTGCCCTCGGGGGCGGTGAAGCCCGCGATGTAACCGACGACCGGCTTCGTCACGTTGTCCTTGATGTAGGCCGCGGCCTGCTCCTCGGCGTCGCC
>JAOPZU010000490.1 GCA_025963955.1 Solirubrobacterales bacterium | reverse complement strand
TCTTGGCGAGGACGTCGGACTCGCGAAGGACCAGGAGGTCCTCGCCGTCGACCTTGATCTCGGTGCCGCCGTACTTGCTGTACAGGACGGTGTCGCCTTCGGCGACGTCGAGCGGGATGCGCTTCTCGCCGTCTTCGTCCCAGCGGCCGTCGCCGGCGGCGAGGACCTTGCCGCGCTGCGGCTTCTCCTTGGCCGTGTCGGGCAGGACGAGGCCGGAGGCCGTCGTCTGCTCCTCGTCGATGGCCTTGACGATCAGGCGATCGCCCAGGGGCTTCAAGTTCATGTGGAGACTCCTACGTGGAAAGCGTGGTTGCGTGGTGCGAGTTGGCACTCGAGGGTCGTGAGTGCCAACGTGCGACGAATCTACGTGCGGGAGACGCAGATGTCAAACCGTTTGGCAGTCTCTTCACGAGAGTGCCAGGCGCACCGGCTCGCCCAGGGGCTCGCCGCATGCGCTCGCGAGTTCCTCGCCTGGCGGCTCGGAACATCGCGGCCGGCAGCGGAACCTGCGCCCTTGCAGGGACTTCTCAAGGGGCCAGCGGAGGGGACGCCCAGCGGCGGGAGCGCGACGCAGTCGCTTCTCCCGACCGAAGCCCGACGCAGTCGGGCCTTCGGCTAGTTCTGCGCCCCGCCGATCCCGCGCAGCCGCTCGGTGACGGTGGGCGGGTTGTCGATGATCTGCGAGAAGCGGACCACGGTGACGAGGTCGTCGAGCGTCACGGACTTGCCGTAGATCTGCTCGAGGAAGTGGATCATCTCCTCGACGCGCCGGAACTCGGGGTTGTCGTGCTCGATGTCGCGCGGGGAGAGGTCGCGCACGCGCTTGACCTCGACCTGATCGATGACCGCGTCGAAGATCTTCTCGCGGGGCGAGTGCTGGTAGCCGATGGTCACCAGCACCGCCTGGTTCTTCTTGTACTTGTGCGACTTGTCGCCAAGGCGGATCGTGGCCGTCTTGCGGCCGCGCTTGAGCTGGTCCGCGAAGATCGTCGAGTAAAAGTTCAGCACCTGCATGTGCCAGGGACCCTACTTGTTCGGTTGCATGTGCAACAGGGCCTTGCGGACCATCTCGCGCTCGCCCGCGTAGCTCAGCGTCGCCGCAGCCTCCTCGAGCGTGATCCAGCGGGCGTCCTCGACCTCATGGTCGTGATCGGCGAGGTCGCCGGCCACGGCCCGCATGAGGAAGAAGCGGACGACCTTCGCGATCCGGCGGCCGCCGCGCATGTAGAAGTAGCGCACGTCGCCCAGCTCGTGGAGCAGCTCGGCGGTGATGCCCGCCTCCTCCCGGACCTCGCGCAGCGCGCCGTCGAGCGCGGTCTCGCCCGGGTCCGGATGTCCCTTCGGCAGCGCCAGGACCTTGGATCCGTCGGCGGCCCGGCGCGTGGGGACGATCACGACGCAGCGCGGCGGCGCGGCGCCCGCGGTGAGCACGGGGTCGGTCCCGGGCGCGAGTACCACGCCGCCCGCCGAGAACTCCGGTTCGGCCGCGGACCCGCCCATCAGTAGATGTAGTTCTCGAGCGTCGCCGGGTCGTGGACCGTGATCCGCCCGCGACCCTGGGTCACGACCCCGGCGCGCTCCAGGACGGCGAGGAAGCGGCTCGCCGACTCCCGGCTGGAGCCCGCGAGCTGGGCCACGTCCGCCTGCGTGATCGTGACGAGGACGTCGTGGTCACCCGCGCCCTCGGCCTGGGCCTGGACCACGAGCTGGCCGAGCACGCCGGCCACGCGGCTCTGCACGGTCTGGAAGGACTGGCGCGTGAGCCGCTCGTTCGCCTCGCGCATCCGGCGCCCGAGCGCGATGACGAGCTTGACGGCGATGTCGGGATGCTCGCGCAGGAGGCGGCGCATGTCGCCGCCGGAGATGGCGATCGCGTCGACCTCGTCGAGGGTCTCCACGGTGGCCGAGCGCCGCTCGTCGTCGAACATGGCGAGCTCGCCGAAGATGTCACCCGGGCCGAAGTGCGCCAGGGCGATCGTCCGGCCGTCCGTGTGCTCACGGACGGCGCGGGCGTGACCCGTGCGGACGACGTAGCACGTGTCGCTGGTGTCGCCCTCGCGGAAGATCACCTGCTGGCCCGCGAAGTGCCGGGCGACCGCCACCCGGGCGACCTGCTCCAGGTCGGCGGGCTCGAGCGCCTCGAAGACGGGTACCTGGGCCAGCACGTCGCTGGCGTCTGTCGTCTCCCCGGGGCCCACGTGTGGCTAGTTCCTACCACACGGGGCCTGCGGGGGAGGCGCACTCGGGGCGCGCTCAGACCGGGTGGAGCGCGTGCTCGCGGCGCCGGCGGCGGGCGCTCCGAGCCCCGAACCAGGCCGGGAGGCCGACCAGTCCGAGCGGCAGCAGGACGGCCAGCGCGACGAGCAGGACCCCCGCCGCGACCTCCAGGACGCGCAGCGCGTCCCGGGCCGCGTCGCGTGGGGTCCAGGGGCCCCTGCCGCCACCCCCGACGCCGTCCGGCGAGGTCGCCGCCGGGCCCCGGGCGACGAGGGTCAGGGCGATGCTCGTCGTGTCCGCCCGCGCACGCAGCCGGTCCCGCTCCGCCTCCAGCGCGGCGATCTCGTTGCGGTTCCCGCGGAGGCGCCCCTTCAGCCGGGCGATGCCGTCCGCCGTCCGGGCGGCGTCCAGGGCCTTCAGCAGCGCGCGCCGCTCGGCCCGCGCGTCCGTGAGCCGCTCGGCGCTGGAGCCGAACGACGCGGTGATGTCCGTGCTGGCCTGCCTCAGTGAAGAGACGTGCGCGAGCTTGCTCAGGCGCGCGAGGACGGCGTCCGTCCGGGCGGTGGGGACGCTGAGCGTGAAGTCCGCCGTGCCGCCGGCGCCCGCGGCGTCGACGGTGCTCGTCTGGACGACGCCGCCGGCGGCCTGCGTCTCGCGGACGACCCCGTCCGCCACCTTCTGCAGGCGCCCGGCGGAGGTGCGGAGGGCGAGCTGTGCGGTGCGCTCGACCTTGCGCGCGGCGGGCGCGAGAGTCCCGGCTGGGGGGCTGAGCTCCGGCGGTGCGGCCGACGCCGCGGCGCCTGC
>JAOPZU010000214.1 GCA_025963955.1 Solirubrobacterales bacterium | reverse complement strand
CGCCGTCGATCATGGGCACGCTGGTGCCGATGATGTCGGCGCGGTCGATGGTCGGTAACCCGCAGCTTTGGTATGCGGGCTCTGCGGTCGATCAGCAGAAGCACGTCGACGGGCATTACTTCGGCCGGGTGCGCGAGCGGGCGCTGTCCGGGAAGTCGGCGGATCGTCTTGCGTTCATGGAGTGGTCGGCGCCGGGCGACAGCCCTGACGGCGTGTCGGATGACGATCTGTCTGATCCTGAGTTGTGGGCGATGGCGAACCCGGGGATGGGCATCCGGATCAGTTCGCGGCATGTCGCGGCGGAGCGGGACGCTCTTGCTCGCCGCGAGTTCGCGGTTGAGCGAATGGGCGTGGGGGATTGGCCGACCGCCGCGGATGACCGCGCCGCCTTGGACCTTGAGGCATGGAAGGCAGCCACTGACGCGGGGTCATCGATCGCGTCGGGCTTGTGCCTGGCGTTCGACGTGTCTCCGGACCGGTCGTCGGCTTCGATCTGCGCCGCCGGGCTGCGTGATGACGGCATCCCGCACATCGAGCGGCTGCCTGCGTCGAAAGCCCCGGGCCCCGACACGCTGACCGGCACCAGGTGGCTTGTTGACCGGCTGCTCCAGTTGATCGAGGACCACGACCCGGTTGCGGTCGTGTGCGACCAGCGGTCACCGGCGATGGTGTTCGTGAAGCAGCTTGAGGATGCCGGCGTCGAGGTTCGCACGACGTCCGCGAACGAGCACGCGGAAGCGTGCGGCCGGCTCGCTGACGCCGTCAACGACCGGGACCTGCGGCACCTGGGCCAACCGGAGCTCACGGCGGCTGTCCGCGGCGCCGCGAAGCGGCAGCTCGGCGAAGCGTGGGGATGGTCGCGGCGCTCGTCGCAGGTCGACATCTCGCCGCTGGTCGCCTGCACCCTCGCGCTGTGGGGACTTGACCGGGGGGGTGAAGAGGCCCCCGCTTTCTACTTCGAGGTGTTCTCGTGACCTGGCTAGACGCCCTGACCCTAGAAACGGTGGTGCTGCACATGACGCACAACGGACCGTCTCTGAAGGGTCTGAAGGTCGCCGTTCACGACGACTGCATCGTGCTGCGTGACGTGATCGCGCTGGGTGAGACGTCGAACGACGTGCTGAACGGCCAGATCGCGGTCCCGAAAGAGCGCGTGCTGTTCATCCAGATCGTTGACGGCGGGATCGAATGACGACGCTGGAGACGGCCGATGGCCGTCTGTTGCAGACAACAGGTCCGTCATCCGGCCAGAACGCGGGCTGGTACGGGTCGTTTCTGCCGTCTTCGTTCCCTCCGATGTGGTCGGACGGCGAGCGGTACGGCAACGACGAGTTCCTGCGGTCGTTTCAGCAGATTTACCGCACCCAGCCGGTCATCGCCGGCGTCGTCGACAAGCTCGCCCGCCGGATCGCGACGCTGCCGTTTGACGGGTACCGTCACCTTGATGATGGTGCCCGGGAGATGGTGCAGGGCGACTCGCTTGAGTCGTTACTACGCCGTCCGCTGCCCCGCTGGGGCACCCCGCACCTGCTGACGCACATCGCGACGTCGCTGCTGGTCCACGGCAATGCCGTGGTCGCGAAGGTGCGGCCGCCGGACCGTTCGGCGACCCCGAGCATGCTGTGGCCGCTGGATTGGGCGCAGATGTCGGCCTACGGCGAGGTCGGTGGCCGGATCGAGTGGTGGTCAACCACCCAGTTCCAGGGCCACCAGCGGTACATCAAGGTCGAGGACACCCTTCACTTCGCGTGGCCCGGCCCGGAAGGCGGCGAGATCGGCACGAGCCCGCTTGAGAAGCTTGGTGTGACGATCCGCTTGGATGACGCGCTCACCCGTCACCAGATCGCTCTGTCAAAGAACGGGTCGCGTCCGTCGCTTGCGGTGACCGTCGCCCAGGAGAAGGCTGACATCGCGCAGCTTGAGTTTGCGCGGGATCGCGTCGAGGCGATGCACAAGGGGCCGGACAACTCTGGCAAGACGTTCTTCATGGGCTCGAACGTCAAGGTTCAGCCCTTGTCGCTGTCCCCGGTTGAGGTCGCACTGATCGACCAGCGTCGTCACAACCGCGAAGAGATCGGTGCGGTGTACGACCTCACAGGCCCGCTGATGAACGACCTGACGCACGGCACGTTCTCGAATGTGTCGGAGCTGCTGCGGTCGCTGTACCGGGACGTGTTGCCGCCGTGGTTGGCGCTGATCGAGCAGACGTTTCAGACGCAGCTTCTTGACCCTGAGCCAGCGTGGCTTGACCGGTTCGTGGCGTTTGACCTCACCGAAAAGCTCAAGGGTGACCCGGTGGAACTCGCGACGTCGCTGAAGCTTCAGGTCGAGGCGGGGCTGCTGACTCGCAACGAGGCGCGGCGCATCCTGAACCTGCCGCCGGTTGAGGACCCCGTTGCAGACCAGTTGACGATGGCGGTGAACAACCAGGCGCCGCTGGACTTCCACCGCGACAACCAGGTGCTCTCGGAGAACGCCGACGGCCAGCAGGTCAACCCGGCCGCCCCCACGGCGCCACCTGCCGCTGGCTGACCATCTTCGCCGCCCTTCCGGCGGCAAGCCCTACCCGCAGGGATGTGCGGGCCTCCACATCGCCTCTCAGAGCGTGATCTGAGTACGGAGAACCAATGTCCGATCAGACCGAAGTGCTTGACCCTGCGAACGAGCAGGAGTCCGGCGAAGAGCAGCGCGTGCCGTACGAGCGGTTCGCCCAGGCCAACAAGAAGGCCAAAGAAGCTGCTGACAAGGCCGCCACGCTGCAGAAGCAGATGGATGAGCTTGTCGCTCGACTCGAAGAGCGCGACCAGGCCGGACTTCCCGAGCTCGAGCGTGAACGCAAGCGTGCTGAGGCCCTAGAGAAGCGCATCGCGGACGCTGAGCGTCGCGCCGAAGAGGCCGACTCCCGCGTGCAGCGCGAGACGCGCAAGTCGCTTGTGCTGGCCGCCGCGAGTAAGGCCGGCTTCGACGACCCTTCGGACGCCACACGGTTCCCCGAGATCGTCAACTTGGACGACATCGAAGACCCGGATCAGGCCGAGCGGGCGGTCAAGAAGCTCGCCAAGGCCAAGCCGCGCCTTCTGAAAGACGAAGGACCCAATCTTCCCGGCCGCGTGCTGGAGAACGGTCGAACCACCGACCCTGCCGCCAGGCGGCAGCCCGGTGAGTTCAACCAGCAGGAAGCCGAGGCGGCCTCGATCGCGTCGGAGCTGGCGAAGTTCAGCAACCAGTGGCGGGACCTCGAGTAACTCGAGCGTCGCGCCGCACCGTCGTAATCACAGGGCACCTCGCGTCTCAGAGCGTCATCTGAGTAGCCCTTTCTCCATCAGATCAACAGAAAGGGTGATGACTTATCGCCAATGCAATCCCCCTGCTGTCCGGCACGCCTGCCTCCGGCGGGTACCTCGTCCCGGATCAGTTCGTTCAGAACGTCTTCCAGCGTGGCATCGACCGGCAGTCCGCGGTCGCCCAGCTCGCAAGGATGCGTCGAGTCACCGGCAAGCGCCAGGTGCTCACCGAGTACGTCGGCCGGCCGACCGCGAGCTTCGTGGCCGAGGGTGCCGACAAGCCCGCGACCGGTGCCGAGTACAGCACCGTCACGGTCGACATCAAGAAGATCGCCTCCACGATCATGTACACCGAGGAACTGATCGAGGACGCGCAGACGGACCCGACGGTCCTGGTCAACCAGGATGTGCGCGCGGCGTTCGCCGAGCTCATCGATCAGCACGCCCTCGGCCGCGACCGCAACGGTGCGATCACGTCGCAGTTCAACTCGACGCTGGCGTCTACGACGTCCACGGTCGAGTACGACCAGACGAAGCAGGACGCGATGGCCCTGGCCGTCTCGTCAGCGATGGAGACGATCTCCCGCAACGGCTACAACCCGAACGGCCTGATCCTTGCGGCCGATGCCCAGTCGACGCTTCGCGCTGCCCGGGACGGTTTCGGCCGCCCGCTGTACACGGACGGCTTCCAGGCCGCTCCGGCGACCCTGTACGGGATGAACATCACGTCCACCACGAACCTTCAGTCCGTGGCGGGTACCGCTGGCGCGGGCCGGGTCATCGGCATCGTCGGCGACTTCGATCAGTCGCTGATGGCTGTCCGCAACGACATCCGGGTGAAGTTCTCCGACCAGGCGACGGTCAACGTCGGTGGCACCGACCACCGGCTGTGGCAGCAGAACAAGGTCGCGTCGCTGTGGGAGTGCCGTGTCGGGTTCGTCGCGCACGACGTGAACCGTGCGTTCGTTGCCATCGTCAACGCCTCGTAAGGAGTCTGGTCCATATGGCTACGAAGAAGGACGACCCGACGGTGACCTCGGCTGACGCTGAGGGCCGCGGCGGCCTTGATGTCGCGCTGCCCGTTGAGGCGGCGGACGACCACGGGCAGAAGGGCGAGATCAAGGACAACCCGGACAAGCCGGACCCGTCCTCGGTTGCCCAGGTGCAGGTTCTCGCGGACCCCGAGAACCGCAAGTAGCAGTCTGCCGCCGGGGGCCAATGGCTCCCGGCGGTGTAACCGCTCGGTAGGGAGGTGACGACGGTGGACACGATCGACGTCACGCTAGTCATCGAGGGGCAGGCTCCCGTGCTTGTCAGCGGCGAGCTCGACGTTGAAGGCACGCCAAGCGATCACGTCGAGATCGAAGCCCTTGCTGGTGAGACCTTGTCGGGGCATCGAGTTGTCGTCGCCCATCCCGACGGACGGCTGAGGTACGCAGAACCCGACGCTACGCCCCTCGGCCCGCTGCTCGTGACCCTCGGGTCGGCGGCGGCCGATTCGTCGGTCACGGCGGTGTCGTTCGGCCCAGTCGACGAACCGTCTTGGACGTGGACGCCACGCGCCGCCCTGTACCTCACCGCCGGCGGCCACCTGTCCGAGACGCCGCCGACATCGGGACTTTCTGTGCGGGTCGGTTGGGCGCTCAGCTCGACACGCATCTTCGTTCATCAGGGCACTTCGATCACCCTCGCCACTTAGGAGGCCAGCATGGCCGCGAAGCGATACATCAAGCAGTTGGCGGGGGACCTCGTCGAGCAGGCCGCGACCGTGACGTCTGCCGGCGCGGGCAACGACGGTGACCTTGTGGCTCTGGACCCGACCGGGCGCTTGGACCAGTCGCTGATGCCTACGGGCGTCGGCGCGGACACCGCAGCGATAGTCGCGTCTGAGGCGCTGGCGGCCGGCGACTTCGTCAACGTTTACACCAACGCGGGAGTCGCGAACGTCCGCAAGGCGGATGCGTCCGCCGCGAACGGCGGCAAGCGTGCCGTGGGTTACGTCCTGACTACGGTCACCAACGGCGGCACGGCGACGGTCTACTTCATCGGCCGGAACACGGCCGTGACGGGCCGCACCCCGGGCGCCCGGCTGTTTCTGTCCGGCACGACCCCTGGGGCGGCTACGGAGACGGCGCCGACGACGGCTGGCTACCTCGTGCAGGGCCTCGGCTACGCGGTGGCGGCCACGGAGGTCAACGTCGACATCGACGAGCGCCCGGTCATCCTGGCGTGACTCCCCGTCGTCCCCTCATCGCTCTTGCGGGGGACCTCCGTGAGATGGCCAGTGGCGACACGATCGACCCGTCGATTTTGCCGCCGCAGGCTCCGCAGATCGTGCTGGCTCTTGATGCTGGCACCGCGACCGACGTGGTCGGGTCGCCGGCTCTGCGGTTCGACGGTGGCAGCGCGGCCTGATGGCGAACGCCCAGTTTCAGATTCGGGGCGACACGGCGGCCAACTGGGCGGCCGCCAACCCGGTGTTGCTGACTCGCGAGCTTGCGCTGGAGACGGACACCCGCAAGATCAAGCTCGGCGACGGCGTCACCGCGTGGAACGCTCTGCCCTACGGCGGCATCAAGGGCGACACCGGCACTGTCAACTACGGCGCCACGGTTGTGGCGGACAGTGTCTCGGGCCTCGCGGAGCGCGCCGTCCCGTACGCGGGCATCACGACGCTCACCACCAAGAACTACACCCGTGCGGACCTCGGGAAGTACTGGGAGCACAACCCGTCCGGGGTCCCGGCCTTCGGGGTGCTCCCGGCGCTGACTGCGGCGGACAACGGCCGGGAGATTGGCGTCCACAACAAGGGCACCACCCCGGCGGAGACGATCACGTTCTCCACGGCCGCCCCGAACGCCTCTGCGGTCTTTGGGGACGGCACGTCGACGTATGTTCTTCAGTTCGGCTGTCGGCAGACGTTCCAGTGGACGGGCACCGCCTGGAAGTTCGGCGCGGGCAACGCGAACCTGCTGAAGACCCCGACCGCTGGTTCTGTCGTCGCGAACGAGCTAATCAAGCTCACCGACACCGCGGGCCGCCAGTCGGCCGGCACCGGCATCGCGAGCCCCGCTACCGGCGAGCTGGTCGTGGGCAAGCTCAGCGTCAACACTCCTGGCGGCAACGTCCTGGGCCTGAACTCGATCGGCCTGCAGGACAACGGGAACCGGGTCTACTCCGACAGCAACCCGCCGCAGACCCTGCTGAAGGAAACCACCCCGGTTGCTTCGCCGCCCGCCACGCCCGCAGCGGGGCTCGGTGTGGAGTACGTCGGCACCGAGGACGGCATCTTTCGCTTCAAGAACTCGGCGGGCACAGTCGCTACCGCGCTACAGCCCGCCGACCAGCTCAAACTGAACTACCTCTTCAACGTGGTGGCGCTCGGGGCGGACCCGACGAACAACGGGGTCACCGACTCGACGCTCGCGTTCTACAACGCGTTCGCGCTGTGCGGGATGCACCCGAGCCTGGCGCTGCGCACGATCACTACCGCCCAGGTCACCGCGACGGGCACGTTCACGATCCCGGTCACCGCCGGCAACACGCTTCCGGCCAGCGGGTCGCTCGTCGCGCAGACGACGCGCGGGACGGTGATCCTGGCCTACACCGGCGGAGGCACGACCACCACGCTGACAGGGGTCACGGTCACCTCGGGTGTCGCCGGTGGCCTGATCCTTTCCGGATCGTTCATCGGTCAGCCCGCCCAGTACGGCATGGGCGGCCGGATCATCGTCCCCGAGGGCTTCTACCTCACCACGCAGGAACTGACCTGCTGCATCCCGAGCGTCCACATGGACGGGTTCGGCGGCACCACGAACACGGACACTGGCTCGTGGCCGCAGCAGGGCGGCTCGATGATCTACTACAACGGGCCCGCGGGCGGCACCGTGATGCGGTTCGTGCCGATGGCAGGCACCGCTGGCTACCAGGGCGGCAATCCGCTCACCGGCATCCGCTGCACCGGCCTGAGCGCGATCGGGAACGGTCCCTCCGGCTACGGCCTGGCGGGCATCGGGTTCTCGTTCATCTCATGCTCGGGCCACCACGCCGAAGACCTATACGTCCAGAACGCAACGCTGTCGGCCTACAAGTTCACCGTGCTCGGGGCGGGGATGCTTGGAGCGGCCCACGACTGCACGCGCGGCACCGTCACAAACTGCAAGTTCCGGGCGGTCGAGACCAACGGCGCGACGATCACCACAGCGAACGCGGCCGTGGTCGCAAACGCGGCCGCCACCACGAACCTCAACACGTTCGCCGGCGCTGGCGTGATCGTCACACCGGCCCTGAACTCGATCTGGCCGACTTCCGGGCTGGCGCGGGTCCAGGCGAAGGACGCCTTGACCGGCAACGTCATGTGGTATCTCGTCTCCTACACGGGGCTAGCGGCGAGCAACCTCGGCCTGACCGGCGTCACGACGCTGGGGCAGTGGTGGAACGAGACGAACTCCACGAGCCTGTCCGCTACGGCCCCGGCGGGAACGGACCCCCGACCGAACGCGACGATGTTCGCCGGGTCGCTCCTGGCCCCCGCCCAGGGCGGCTTCGGGGACGGCTACACGTTCCACGGCTCCGCGAACGCCAACGCCTGCTGCATGACGATCCTGCAAGCGGAGGGCGTTCACTTCGAGGGGACCGGCGCGTACTTCGGCAACTCGGACGACAACGTCCTGCACAACATCTACTGGAACCGCGTCGGCGGCCCGGCTGCGTCTCCGTCCCCGCTCGGCATCGGCGTGGACATGCAGGGCAGTGGCATGGCCGGCGGTCTCGCAACGTCGCGCAACAACCAGTTCTTCTCCGGCGACCCCGGGCCCGGCGGTATCCGCCTGCGCGGCACCAACGACTACGGCTACCTGTCCCCGGCCTCGGCGAACGTCTGGGACCGGATGCAGATGGGCAACGGCGCCCCGGTCCCGGTCATCGGCACCGGAGCGCAGTTCGACTGGACCATGAACGGCGGCCTGCGCCCGGGCTACAACTCCGCGACCGTCCTGGCGCCCACGGCCACCGCCGCCAGCTACACCGGCCTGATCCCCGGAACGTCGCTCATCATCCCGCCGCAGGGCATCCAGGTCGGCGCGACGATGGACTGGACGATCCCAGTCGTAAAGACCGCCGCGGGCACCACGTGGACGCTGGTCATGCGCATCGGGACCACCAACAGCGCCACCGACCCGATCTTCGCCACGCTCGCCGTGACCGGCACCGCCGCGATCGACCGCGGCCTGATCTACGTCCGCGTGGTCATCACGTCGACGACGACGGCCATCGCCTCGGTCTCGCTGCGCGACCGGGCGCTCACGACGACCGGTCTCTCTACGACGGTTGTGGCGTTCGCGGACATGACCATGGCCGCGTTCGCGCTGAACGTCGCGAACCCCGGCCCCGCGTACATCAACGCCGCGATCAGCGCTAACGCCGCGAACGTCTTCACGTTCGGCGTGCCACACGTGAACGTCATCAAGGCCGCTAACCCCTGATGCACGTCCGTTTGACGCTGAGGGTCCCTGCCAGCGCGTTCCCGGCACCGCAGGTCACGGAGTTCGTTTCGCTGCCGATCGGTGCGGCTGAGGCTGCTCCTGTCGCGGTCGCTTCGGACCGTCCTTCCGCTTCATCAAGCGCAGCACCGACAGGGAGGTGACTGGATGCCCGTAGCTGGCCGCGATCTTCAAGCCGGGCGCTTGGTCACCGTGATCGACGGTGTGCTGACCTACCCGGTGTCCGGTGATGAGCGGCCGATGTGGGTGACGGTCTCGCCGGCGAAGGAAGGTGGCCCGGTGGCGATGACGACGTACGGGACTTGCAGTCATGACGACTGGTCGTTTGATCCTGGTGCCCCGGTGTTTATGGGGACGACGGGGAAGCTGATTAAGACCCCGAACGACAGCCCGGTTGGTGTCGCCGTGTCAGAGACGGAGGTGAACCTCGATGCCGTTCAGTAAGGAGTTCGAGGCGACGCCGCCGCCGAGGCAGGCCGCGTGGGCATCGGTGCAGACCTACGAGGGTCCGTTGACCGCCGTCCTTGACAGCGATTACGCGCTGATTGACTCGCGGGCGATCCCGGCGGACCCGACCCCGCTTGTGCCAGACCCTCTCGTGTTTGATGTGGACACTTGCGTATACGAGACGGGGCTGTACCGCTTCCGCTTCCTGACCGGTAGTGGTGTGCCGTCCCCGTTCTCGAGCCCGGTGCGCTCACCAAAGCTGCTTACGGCGGACTACGCCCCCTCGCTTGACGATGTCGGCGCCTTGGCTCGCGCCAGGACGAAGGACTCCGGCGGCCACGAGATCGGGACGTTCAACGAGAACACCCGACCGACCGGCGCGGAAGTCCTGCGCCTTATCGCGATGGCTACCGCCGAAGTCGCTACTCGTGTCGAGGAACCGATCCTCACCGGCTTTGCCGACGCGGCCCGGGCAGTCATCGCGCTGCGCACGGCGATGCTCATCGAGATCAGCTACTTCCCCGAGGATCTTCAGGCGAACGGCAGTGCTTACGGTCGTTTCCGAGGCCAGTTCGATGAGTCGCTGATCAGCCTCAACACGGCTTTGCAGCCGACCATCCCGATCGTATGAAGTTCACGCTCGACGTCCTGAACGCTGACCGCGCCCGCCGGAACATCGAGGCGGTCGGGGAGCGGGCTACGAACGCAAAGCCGGTTCTTGAAGAAGCGGCGAAGGTGCTGGCGAACGGCATCACCGTGAACTTCGCTACGCACGGCGCGCACTTCGGTGAGCCCTGGCCGGCAAAGGCCGACGGCACCCCAGCGACCTTGGTCGAGTTCGGTGGGCTTGCTGCGGCTGTCGGCAACTTGCAGCGGGCGACGAACACGATGGCGGTTGCCGGTATCCGCGGCCCGGAGGCGTACATCGCCCGGTTTCATCAGGGCGGCACGGAAGATCGCGGCCGCGGCGGGAAGCTCCCGCGCCGACGAATCGTCGGGGTGAGCGTCTACGAGCGCGTACGCGTGCTGAACATGGTCGAGCAGTACCTCGTGTCTGAGGGCGGCTGACGTGTCTGTCTTTGGGCCGCTGCTCCCGTCGCTGACGGTGGAGCGCGCAGCGAAGGCCACGTTGCAACTGTGGATGCGCGACTACCTCGGTGAGGTCTGTGACCAGGACGGGCTTCCGCGCGGGTTTCTTCAGGCACCGTTGTCGTATCCCATTGCTTCGCAGATCGGTAGAGCTGAAGACAAGATCCCGGTGGTGGGGATTCATGTCCCGGGGATGACCCAGGACCCCTACCGGCACTCGGATGGTGTGTTCTGGACGAAGTGGCGCCTCGAGATCGGCGCGACCGTGTCCGCCAACACCCAAGAGAACACCGACCGGATGGCGAAGCTGTACGGCGCCGCGATCTGGGGTTGCCTGATGCAGAACCCCGACATGGGCGGCCGGGTGGAGCACACCACGTGGCTGACCGAGGACTACGGTCTGCTGCCGGCGGCCGCCTCGAAGGATCGGTCGCTTGCGTTCGCGCTGCTGACGTTCGAGGTCGAGCTCCGCGATTCCCGCTCGAGCTACGGCGGCCCGATCACTCCGACGACGCCGCCGCCGGAAACGGATGTGCCGGTCGACTACGGCAACTGGCCGACCGTCGAATCCGTTGACGTCGGGGTCGAGGCGGTCACTCAGGGCGAGCATGTGCCCGTTCTAGACCCCGAGGACCCGTAGCGGTCCCTTGAACTTGCGCCCTCCCGGGGCGCCCGCTGTTCCCAACCCATCCCTGGAAAGGGGTCACATGAGCAAGTACGCGTACACGGGCACGGCGCCCGGGGTGCTCGCTGACGGGCGCCCGGTGGCCCCCGGGCAGCGAGACATCTCCATCACCGCCGAGGACATCAAGGAGCCGCACAACCAGTCGCTGCTGACTGACGGTGTCCTTCAGGAAACCACGCCCGCGAAGGCGTCTGAGAAGGAGGCGTCCAAGTGACCCGCCCTGGTGTGCAGTTCGCCGACATCGCGTCGGCTCCCCGTAGGTTCGCGCCGACCGCGACGGACACCGGGTTCATGATCGGCTTCGCTGAGCGCGGCCCCGCTACCACGTGGACGCTGTCGCAGTCCCTCGATGAGTGGAAGGCCAACCACGGCGCCCGGCTGACGTATTCGCAGCTTGCCGACCAGGCCGAGTGCTTCTTCGCTGAGGGTGGCGCGAAGCTCTACACCGCCCGTGTTGTGGGAGCGAGCCCGGTGTCCGCGTTCGTGGATCTGATGGGCGCCTCGGCGGTCACCGCCCGAGTGGCGGCGAAGTACCCCGGCCCGATCTACAACAACATCACCATCGACGTGATCGTGGTGTCGTCCACGTTCCAGATCGTCGTGAAGGACACGTCCGGGGCGATCTCCGGCACGCCGGCGACGATCCTTGAGACGTCCCCGTTCTTCGCGACGGTGACGGACGCGGTTGCCTGGTCGGTTGGCTCGTCCTACGTGACGGTCATCGACAACGTCCTCGGCGCTGACAACCCCGTTGCGGTGACGAACGTCCCGCTGACGGGCGGCACCGACGACAACGCGAACGCCACCCAGACGCAGTACGACACGGCCCTGGACCTGTTCCCCGGGTCGCTCGGGCCGGGCCAGGTCGCCGCCCCCGGCGTTTCGACGACGGCGATGAACACGAGCCTGTCGAACCATGCGGCCGCGAAGAACCGGTTCGCGATCTTCGATCTGCCGAACTCGACGTCGAAGGCAACGCTCGTGACGGCGGCCTCGGCGATCCGGTCGCTGGTCAACGCCCGCAAGGGCATGATCGTCGGCGGCTACCAGACGATCCCCGCTCTCGTTGCGGGCGCCCCGCGGACCGTGTCGCGCGTCGGGACGGTGATGGGCCTCATCGCCCGCCAGGACATCGCTACCGGCAACCCGAACCTGGCTGCCGCCGGCGACCAGGGTTCCAGTGCTGGTGACTCGGTGTTCGCGACCGGCCTGGTGTACACGCCGACCGCCGCGGACCGTGCCGAGCTGAACCTCGCCGGGGTCAACGTGGCGATCAACTACTACGGGGCGATCCGGAACTACGGGTTCGTCACCGCCGCGGATCGCACGCTCGCACCGAACCACTGGCAGGCAAGCAACGTCCGTCTGGACATGGCGATCAAGGCTGACGCCTTGGCGATCGGCGACACGTACGTGTTCCGTCAGATCGACGGTCGCGGCCACACGGCCGCCGCGTTCGCGGGCGAGCTGTCCGGGATGCTTAACCGCTACTACCAGCTCGGCGCCCTGTACGACGACTCGTTCAGCGGCGGCGCTGGGGGTCCCACGACAGCGTTCCGGGTCGATACCGGGTCGGGCGTGAACACTCCGGCGCTGGTGGCGTCGGGCACCTTGTCCGCGGCTATTCAGGTGCGGCGCTCGCCGTTCGCTGAGCTTGTCCAGATCAACGTCAGGGTCGTGTCGACCCAGGAGGCCCTGTCATGAGCACCGAAGATCGCACCCTGGTCACCGTCGCTCTGACGGGCAAGAGCGGCCCGATCGCTGTCGGCACGTTCGAGACGATCACCGGCCGTGAGCTCACCTCTACGGGGGATAAGTACCGGCCGGGTCCGGGGCAGGCTGAGCGGGCTTTTGGTGGCCCGTCGTCCTACTCGGACATCACCGTCACGCGAACGTTCAACGACGCGACCGACGACGCCCTGTATCGGCTGCTGCTTCAGGAAGGGTCCCGTGCGTCGGGTACCTGCACGGAGCAGCCGCTCGACACGAACTACGCGTCGTTTGGGGCTGCCGTGAACTGGCCTGTTCGGCTTCAGGGCGTCAAGCGTCCGGACGTGGACATCAACTCCGGTAACCGGCGGGTCCTGGAGCTGACGTTCTGGGTTGACGGTGACCCGTCGTGAGCAGTGAGGTTCCCGCCGCGCCTGCCGACTCGGCGGGCGCGGCACCTGAAGGAAGCCCGCTCGGCCGGCTCGCTGCCCGCCGGCAGGAGCTACAGGCGCAGCGCACCCCGCTCGATCTTGACGTCCCGGGGTACGGCGGGGCGCTCGTCGCCCGTTACGGGTTCGTCGGCTACCAGGAAGCCGCGAAGACCGCCAAGCGCCTTGAGCGTGTCCCGGACGAGGCGGCCCGCAATCTGCTCGGCTGCATCGACCAGCTCACCATGGCGTGCATCGGCCTGTTTGAGCGCGACGATGACGGCGAGCTCACGCAGGTCGCCGACGGGTTCGGCCCGGACCTCGCGGAAATCCTTGGCTTCGAGGCCGAGACCGCCCGTGAGGTTGTGCAGGGGACGTTCCCGGATGAGTGGGCGATCATCCGGCAGGCGCAGGCGCATTCGGAGTGGCTGAACCGTGAGTCGCCCGAGGTCGACAGTGACCTGCTGGGGGAAGCGTAGGCCGCAGCGACATCGCCGCGGTCGCGCAACTCGCCGCGCTCGGTGTTGACCCACGCGGCCTGCTGCGGGTCGCTGACCCGGTCGAGTGGGTTGCGTTGCAGTTGGTCGCCCGCCACGCCCAAGAAGCACTAGTTGAACAGCATGAGCATCTAGCGGGGCTCATCCGGAACCAGATCGCCGAGATGCTCGGCTAGTAGGGGGTGGGGGCATGGCGAAGAACGACATCGACGTGAAGCTGCGCCTCCAGGGCGCCCGGAAGTTCTCCGTCGACTCGAAGAAGGCTGCGCAGGACGTCGACAGCATCGGTGATGCCGCCCGGCGTACGGAGAAGAAGTCAAAGGGCCTGAACGTCGAGATGAAGGCGTTCAGCGGCGTCATCGGCTTGGTGAAGCCGGCGGCGCTGATCGCAAGCCTCGGCATGCTTGCCCAGGCGGCTTCTGCGGCTGCCGCCGGCGGTATCGCTTTGACTGCGGCGCTGGTTCCTGCGGCCGGGGCGATTGCGGCCTACCCGACCGCTGCGCTCGCTGGCGCGCAGGGCCTCGGCGTGTTCAAGCTTGCGACCGCCGGACTGTCGGACGCGATCGGCGGGCTGCACGACAAGCTCGATCCGAAGAAGCTCGCGGCACTGACCCCTGCCGCCCAGAGCTTCGCGAAGGTCATTCAGGGGCTGAAGCCGCAGATCATCGACTTGCAAAAGCGACTCCAGGCTGGGTTGTTCCCGGGTCTGACGAAGGGGCTGCGTGCTGCGACCCCGGCACTTGCCGCGGCACGTCCGGGCCTTGAGGGAACAGCGAAGGTCGTCGGGAACACGGGCGCCCGCCTCGGTGCGCAGGTCGGGTCCGCGAGCTTCCTGAAAGACATCGGCTCCCAGGCGAAGTTCAACACGCGCCTGATCGGCGTCTTTGGGCTTGCGCTGGGTCACGTGCTGAACGTGATCCGGAACGTGGTGGTGTCGGCGCGGCCGCTCACGATGTGGCTTGCGCGTACCGCCAAGGGCTGGACTACCGCTGCGGACGCCGCCACCGAGTCCGGCCGCAAGACCGGCAAGCTCGCCGCGTTCTTTCAGCGCACCCAGATCGTGCTGAAGCACCTGTTCAGCATCGTCGGGTCGGTCGCCACGGCGTTCAAGAACGTCGCTCATGCCGCGTTCCCGCTCGGGCATGACCTGCTGGTCAGCATCGACAAGACCGCGAAGCGATTCGCGCAGTGGTCCGGCAGCTTGAAGGGCCAGAACGCGATCGCTGACTTCTTCGAGCGGGCAAAGAAGCCTATCTACGCGGTCACCCGCCTGGTGGGGGCGATCGGCAAGGCGTTCGGCGGGCTCGCGGCCGGTAACGGTGTCGCTCCGCTCATCGACGAGATGACCAAGCTCGTCCCGATCATCTCGAACGTGGTCGCGGGGACGGCGGCGGCTTTCGGTCCGCACATGCTGAAGGCGATCGACGCGATCGTCAGGGCGTTCGCCCCGTTCGCTGGCTCAAGCGGTCCGCTGATCCTGTTCGTCGATCTGCTGACCGGCTTCGCGAAGGCACTGCTGTTCCTTGAACGGACGATCCCCGGCTTCACGACGGTGTTCACCGCCCTCATGGGGGCCATGGCCGTCATGAAGACGATCGGGCTGCTGTCGTTCACCAGTCAGATGTTCGGGTTCAAGAAGGGTCTCGCAGCGGTCCAGGGCGGCATGGCAGCGGTGAAGAACGCGTGCATCCTCACCCGCATCCAACTCATCGCGCTGAAGGTCCAGGAGCTCGCGGTCGCCGCCGCGTCAAAGGTCGCCGCGCTAGCCACCACAGTGTTCTCGCGGGCCATGGGCCTCCTGATGCTCGCGATGGACGCCAACCCGATCACCCTCGCGGTCGTCGCGATCGTCGCTCTCGGCGCGGCGTTCGTGGTCGCCTACCGCAAGATCGGGTTCTTCCACCGGGCGGTCAACTCGGTCTTCGGGTTCATCAAGAAGCACTGGCCGCTGCTACTCGCGATCCTCACCGGCCCCATCGGGCTCGCGACTCTGTTCATCGTCCGGCACTTCGACCAGATCAAGCACGCGGCTTCCTCCGTCTATTCAACGGTTCGCCGCTCATTCAACCGGATCGTCACGTTCCTCACGGGGCTCGGCTCGCGCATCAAGACCGCGACCGTCGGCATGTTCGACGGCGTCAAGGACGCGTTCCGCTCAGCACTGAACTTCATCATCAACGGCTGGAACAACCTCAGCTTCCATATCGGCGGAACTGACCTCGGCCCGCTTGGGCACCTGCCGGACATCAACATCAACACCCCTGACATTCCCCGACTGGCGGCGGGTGGGATGCTCCCGGCTGGGCGCCTGGCACTTGTCGGGGAACAGGGCCCCGAGCTCGTCCGGTTCGGTGCGACAGGCGCCCGCGTCACGCCGGCGTCCGGCACGAAGTCGCGGCTCGGTTCGATGGCACGCAAGACGGTCGACACCGGCCAGATGCGCGGCGGGGTGACCGAGGTCCACTACCACCCGGTCACGAACGTGTTCAAGGTCGGCGGTAAAGAGATCACCCGCCAGGTCATCGGCGAGATGCACACGATGAAGGGCCGGAAGTAATGGCCGTCAGGACGTCGTTCACGAAGACGCAGTTCCCTGGCGCGCTGGGAACTGTCCCGCCGAAGAAGGGCGTCGCACGCCCGAACCCTCTTCGCGCGTTCGCGGGCGGGGAGGGGGTCTACACGATCGCCTGCCCCGCCAACAACATCACCTTGAACGTGTTCTCCGGCGAGGCGTCACCAATTCTGGCCGGGGGCTTCGGCGGCTGGGTGCGGATCTCGCGTCCGCACCGTGTGAGCCTGACGGACTGGCAGGGCGTGGACCCGTACACGATGACCCTGGCGATCCGCATGGACGGCTGGGCGGCCCGCCGGAACATTGAGGGCGAGTGCCAGGCGCTGCGCGACATGGGCCGCAACCTGTCGGACAGGTCCGGTCCACCGGCGGTCTTCGTTGACGGGCCCGTGCCTCTTGGTGCGGGCCGCACGATCGAGTGGCGGATCGACGACATCACGTGGGGCGACTCACTGTGGGAGACGGAGCACGGCAAGTCGTTCCGGGTGCGTCAGGACGCCGTGCTTGCGTTGGTGCAGTACGTGAAGGCAGACACGGTCGCGATCAAGTCCCCGGCGGCGAAAGCGGCCGCGGCGTCAGCAGCGAAGAAGAAGACGACCGCCAAGAAGTCGACGGGCCTCAAGTCATTGAAGAGCTCGGGGGGTGTGACCGGTGGCTTCTGACACGTACGTCGTGCGGTCCGGCGACTCTCTGACCTCCATCGCGGCGCGGCTGTACGGCGATCCAACGCTGTTCATCGACCTCGCCAACCTCAACGATCTTCGTGACCCGCGGTTCCTGAAGCCCGGCCAGGTCATCTTGCTGCTGCCGTGACGACTCCACGCGTCACCAGCATCAGCAAGCAGCCGACGACCGGTAGCCGATCGCTGCCGGTCCCGGCAAAGGACGTCACGCTCGACGCCTACGAGGTCGGCGAGCTGATGTACAACGGCTTCCCGTTCACGGCGGACCTGACGGACCTCATCACGGACGCCCAAGTTGAGCGGTCGATCGAGGAAGCGACGACGCTGACGCTGACGCTGCACGACCCCGAGCGCGTCCTGCGGCCATCAGGCATCCTCAACGAGCGCGCAGACCTTGACGTAGGCACCCATCAGTTTCGGCTGGTGCGCGTGTCGAAGTCCGGCGACGACTTCACCCTCGAGTTCGAGGACCGTGATGTCGCCCGCCTGCGCCTGGAGCGCAAGCCGCGGAAGGTCTCTCGCGGCAAGGTGACCCGGGCCGAATTCGCGAAGCTGATCGTTGACGACACCCCGGGCATCGGGTTCTTCTGCCCCGACCTGCACAAGAAGCAGCCGATCACGGACGCCGATAAGGCAACGGGCACCGTCGTCAAGAAGACGACTGATAGTTCATCCCCGTCGTCAGCCAGCGCTTCAGGGTTCGCTCCGGGCGTCAAGCTCAAGGTCAAGGGTGCGACGGCCTCGGCGCACCAGCTCGCTGAAGCGTCACGCCTGCTTGGTGTCGCCAAGAAGCTGAACGCCTCGCCGGCGGCGCAGCGCGCGTTGATCTTCGCGGCGATCGCCGAGTCAGGTATCGGCGGACAGGCAGGAGCCTATGCGCCGAACGGCTCGGGCTACTGGGGGGTGCTCCAAGGCGGTTCCGGCCAGAACGGGTCCGCCGCGAACTTCCCTGACCCGCACGACACCGAGGCGTTTGCTCACTACTTCTTGCTTGGCGGCAAAGGCTTCAACGCCGGCGGCGCGATCAGCCTTACGAAGGCCGGGATCACCGACCCCGCCGAGATCGCCGTCAAGGTCGAGACACCAAGCATCTGGCCGAACAACGCCTACGCGGGTGAGGCGGGCTACTCGAACTTCAAGTCGGAGGCGGAAGCGATCATCGCCGCCTACACCGGCGAACCGTTCGATCCAACCACGGACAGCGGCTCAACGACTACAGAGACATCGAAGACGATCGCGAAGCCCTACGAGTTCACGCGTGGGCTGCCGTCGCCGCAGCCCGGCGAGCCACCGGAAAACACGTGGGACTGCCTGAAGCGCCTAGCTGATGAGGTGCAGCGCCGCCGCTTCCTGATCGACCACGTCGTCACGTTCGCCTTCGAGAAAGACCTCCTTGCGCTGCAACCGTCGATGACGATCAGCGAGACGGACGACGGGATTGACTGGATCGACTTCGACAAGGACGAGGGCAAACGGGTCGAGACGGCGACGGTGACCTGCCGTGCGGACATGTGGTCCGCAAAGCCTGGGGCGTGTGTGGTGATCGAGGACGTGACGGACGGGGTTGACGGCCGGTGGCTTGTGTCCCGGGTGTCGGGTCCGTTGTTCTTGCCGGATCGCACGATTGAACTCACGCGTGGTCTGAAGGCGCTCGCGGAGCCGGCGCACGACACGCTCACGAAGACGACCACGGCTACCGACGGAACTGCCGGAGCTTCGGGGTCCGCCGCAGCAGGTTCAGTCCGCGCCGCGGCCAAGGCCATCAGCGATCGAGCTCTTCCGTACGGCGTCGGCGGGCATGGACAGACCTGGGCGCAAGCCCAGTCGGCTACGACTTACGACTGCTCGTCGTCTACCTCGATGGCGCTGCATAACGGCGGGGTGCTCAGCAGCGTGCCAGGACCGCAGGTGTCGGACTTCTTCTTGTCGTGGGGCGAGCCGGGCGAGGGTAAGACGTTCACCGTTTGGGTCAAGCCCGGAAGCGGGGCGAATGGGCACGTCTACATCCGCTTCCCGGACGGCTACGAGTTCAACACGGCCGGCCACCCCGCTGTCAGCGGGCCCCGCCTGCTGAAGCAGGAATACCCGCGCGCAGGGCTCGTTGCGCGACACGCGCCGGGTGACGGCGTCGACTCTTAGGGGCTGCTCTGCATGGACACGATCGCAAGCCTGTTTCCGGGGCCGCCGGCCCCTGCCGCAACCCAGCCGACGATCGGCATCTACGAGGGCCGGTTCTCTCGTGCCCCGAGCACGCACACCGACGGCGC
>JAOPZU010000393.1 GCA_025963955.1 Solirubrobacterales bacterium | reverse complement strand
CCGCCGCGGACGGCGGGCGCACCGGGCCCAGCCCCGTGCTGTCCGCGGCCGACGCCCGCCGGCTCGACGACGACCTCGCCGCGACCGAGGTCTGAGGCGTGCTGCCCGTCCTGGCCGCGTCCACGGGTGACACCACCGTCCTGGCCGCGTTCGCGGTCGGCTTCATCTCGTTCATCTCGCCGTGCGTGCTGCCGCTCGTGCCCGGCTACCTGAGCGCGGTGTCCGGCGTCTCGCTGGCGGACATCCGCAGCGACGAGCGGACGACGAGCGCCGTCCTCGGTCCTGCGCTCATCTTCTGCCTTTCGTTCACCGTGATGTTCGTCGCCCTCGGGATGACGGCGACCGGCCTCGGTTCGGCGCTGCGCGACAACGTGGAGACGCTGGACAAGATCGCCGGCGCCTTCATCATCGCCATGGGCGTCTTCTTTCTGCTGACCCCGTTCGTGGACCGCTTCAACCAGGAGTGGCGGCCGGAGACGCTGATGGCCAAGGCGGGCAGCGGCGGGCCCGTGATCGCCGGCCTCGCCTTCGCGGTGGCCTGGACGCCGTGCGTCGGCCCAACGCTCTCCTCGATCCTCGCGGCCGCCGCGACGAGCGACACCGTCGGCCACGGCGGCATCCTGCTCGCCTTCTACTCCGCGGGCCTGGCCGTCCCGTTCCTGCTGACCGCCGTCGCCTTCGACCGCATGGCGACCGCCTTCACCTGGATCCGCGAGCACTACGCCGTCATCACCGTCATCTCCGGCCTGATCCTCATCGGCATGGGCCTGCTGATGCTCACGGGCGAGCTCACCCAGCTCAACCGCAACGCCCAGGACGCCCTCGACAGCGTCGGGCTGGACATCTTCAACCGGTAGGACCGGGCGAGAATCCCTACATTTCTTCGGGCGCCCCGATCCCGAGCAGGTCCAGCCCGGTCGCCAGCACGTGCTGCGTGGCCCCGGCGAGCGCGACGCGGAACTCCTCCGCGGGATCGCCGATGATCGGGCAGTCGCGGTAGAAGGCGGTGAAGGTCTGGGCCAGGTCCAGCACGTAGGTGACCAGGCGGTGCGGCGAGCGCTTGTCCGCCGCGTCGGCCACCGCCGGGCCGAAGGCCAGCAGCGCCTGGATCAGCGCGCGCTCGGACGGGTGGAGCTCGGCGCCGGGCAGGACGACCGGGTCCGGCGTGACCTCGCTGCGACGCATGATCGACGCGATCCGGGCGTGGGCGTACTGCACGTAGTAGACCGGGTTCTCGGAGGACTCGGACCTCGCCAGGTCGAGGTCGAGGTCCATCGTCGTGTCGTGCGAGCGGGCGAGCAGGAACCAGCGCGCGGCGTCCACGCCGATCTCCGCGACGAGCTCGTCGAGCGTCACGAACTCCCCGGAGCGCTTGGACATCGACGCCCGCTCGCTCCCCGACACGAGGTGGACGAACTGCATGATCAGCAGCTCGAGCTCGCCCTTCGCGCCGCCGAGCGCCTCGTAGGCCGCGTGCATCCGCGGCATGTAGCCGTGGTGGTCCGCCCCCCAGACGTCGAGCATCCGGTCGAAGCCGCGCTCGCGCTTGTCCTGGTGGTAGGCGATGTCGCTCGCGAAGTACGTGTGGTCGCCCGTCGAGCGCTCCAGGACGCGGTCCTTGTCGTCGCCGAAGGCGGTCGTGCGCAGCCACAGCGCGCCCTCGTGGCGATAGGTCCGCCCCTGCTCCTCGAGCACGTCGAACGCGTGCCGGACGCGGGAGACGCCGGTCCGCGGGTCCACGTCGTGCAGCGACTTCTCGCTGAACCACGTGTCGAACTCCACCCGAAAGGCGGCGAGCGAGGCCCGCACCCGCTCGACCATCAGCGCGACCGCCTGCTGGGAGACCTCGGCCAGGTCCCCCTCCGCGGCGCCCGGCAGCGCGTCCGCGATCTCCTGCACGTACGAGCCCTGGTAGCCGCCCTCGGGGACCTCCTCGCCGCGGGCCCGGGCCTGCACCGACTCCCCGAGCTTGACGATCTGCGAGCCGAAGTCGTTGACGTAGTACTCGCGATGCACGTCGTGCCCGAGGAAGGACAGCATCCGCGCCAGCGCGTCCCCGTAGGCCGCGTTCCGCGAGCCACCGACGTGCACCGGCCCCGTCGGGTTGGCGGAGACGAACTCCACGTTGACCACGTGGCGCCCGGGCGCGTCGGCCGCCACGCGGCCGAAATCGTCGCCCGCGGCGAGCACATCCGCGAGCGCGTGGGCGTGCCAGCGGTCGGTCAGGAACAGGTTGATGAAGCCCGGGCCGGCGATCTCCGCACGGTCAAGGTCCTCACCCAGCTCGACGGCGATCGCGTCGGCCAGTCGGCCCGCCACCTCCCGCGGCGGCGCCTTCAGGGCGCCGGCCAGCAGCATCGCGGCGTTCGTCGCGTAGTCCCCGTGCGAGGCCTGCTTCGGCCGCTCGAGCGTCGGGCTCGCCTTCGGCGTCGCGCCCAGCTCGGCGGCGGCGCGCAGCACGGCGGCCCGCAGCTCGTCCACCGGAGTGCTGGGGTGCGCGTCGCTCATGGCCCGGACGATAGATGGCGGGCGGGGCCGACGGCCCGCCGGCGTGCCGGGCGCTCAGGCGAAGAGGTTCTCCAGGCGCTCCATCGTCTTCGGCGTGCCCATCGCGACGATGACGTCGCCCGCGCGCAGCACGATGTCCCCCGCCGGCTGCGGCTCGAAGCGCCCGTCCCGGCGCAGCGCCGCGATGATCGACCCGCCGCGCACGTCCGCGAGCGCCATGCCGTCCGCGTCGGCGCCCGGCGCAACCTCGATCTCCTCGACCCGGTAGTCGTCGGCGGACAGGTCGACCGAGCCGGACACCTGCGGGTGCAGCGCCAGGCGCGCCATCTCGGTGCCCGACGACTTGTACGGCGAGATGACGCGATCCGCGCCGGCCCGGCGGAGCTTCGCCTCCGACCCGTCGACGGACGCCCGCGCGACGATGACGATGTCCGCCCGCAGCTCGCGCGCGGTCAGCGTGATGAAGATGTTCTCCGCGTCCGAGTCGACGCACGCCACGATCGCCTTCGCCCGCTCGATGCCCGCCTGGCGCAGCGAGTCGTCGTCGGACGGCTCGGCGAGGATCGCGCGCACGCCGACCTGGCCCTGGGCGGACTCGATGTTGGCCGGGTCGTTGTCGATGACGACGTAGCGGGCGCCGGCGGCGCGCAGGTCACGGGCGACCTGGCGGCCGACCCGGCCGTAGCCGCAGACGATGTGGTGGTCGGACATCCCGGCGAGAATGGCGGCGTGGCGGCGGTCGGTGAGCAGGCGGCTCACGTGGCCGGCGACGAAGAACTCGGCGACGGTGACCAGCGCGTAGAAGAGCGTACCGACGCCCAGCAGCGTGAGCAGGTCCTTCACGATCTCCCCGCCCGTGTCGGTCGGGGCGGGGATCGAGCCCGTCGTGGCGATGACGTCCAGGCTGCGGTTGAACGCGTTCCAGGCCGAGTCGTCCTCCGTGATCGCGAAGCCGATCGTCCCTAGGGCGACCAGCGCGAGGATGACGAGCGCCAGCCGTCCCATCCGGCCCGCGAACGCCCGTAGCTCTCCGGCGAGGGGCTGCACGTCAGTGGTGGTAGGGCTCGCCGGCGAGGATCTTGTGCGCGCGGTAGAGCTGCTCGAGCAGGACCACCCGGGCGAGCTGGTGCGGCAGCGTCAGCGGCCCGAACGAGAGGCGGTGGTCGGCCTGCACGTCGTCCTCGAGGCCGTACGCGCCCCCGATGACGAAGCACACGTCGCGGGCGGCCACGCGCCGCTCGTCCACCCAGGCGCTGAAGGCGACCGAGTCGTACGTCCGCCCCTCGCTGTGCAGCTGGCTCACGAACGCCCGCTCGGGGACGCGGCGGTGCAGTTGCTCGTCCTCGCGGACCTCGATCAGCTCGAGCTTCGCGTAGCGGCTCAGCAGCTTCTCGTAGTGCTGGACGTCGTCGGCGTACGGAGGGCGCAGCCGGCCGACGGAGAGGACGATGAGGCGCATGGGGCGCCGCGAGTCTATGCGGCGGACAGGCGGCGGCGCAGGCGCGCGACGTAGGCCAGCCCGGTCCCGCCCACCAGCAGCAACAGGACGCCGAAGCCGCCGAGCAGCAGCGGCACGTGCGCGGCCGACCAGTCCTCGAAGCGCGTCCAGCGGCTCACCTGCGTGCCGGTGGCGAAGACGACCTCCCGGCGGCCGGCCTCCCGGCCCGGGCCGGCGAGCGTGACGACCAGGCGCCAGCGTCCCTCCCGGACGCCCGGCAGGTGCATCGCGAGCGTCCGGCTGGCCCCCGCGACGACGGCCGGGGACGGCAGCGGCCCGGAAGCCAGG
>JAOPZU010000359.1 GCA_025963955.1 Solirubrobacterales bacterium | reverse complement strand
GGGGAAAGCCGGCGGCGGCACGCTCGTCGAGCCGGGAGCGGAAGGCGGGCGACGGCGTCGCGGCGTCCTCGCGGACCTCACGGACGAGGGCGGACAGCAGGGGGTCGGCGGTCGGCGTGCCGGCGAGGGCGGCCTCGAGGTCGGCGAGCTCCCGCGCCAGGAGCGGGTCGAGCTGGTCGACGGGGTGCTGGTGGCGGGACATCAGGCGCAGGCCTCCCGGAGCTTGGTGACGGCGCGGTGGACCTTGGTGCCCGCGTTGGTTTCGGAGACGCCGAGCAGCGCGGCGATCTCGGCGTTGGACAGGCCGCCGTGGAACTTGAGGGCGACGAGCTCGCGATCGTGCGGGTCCAGGCCCGCGAGGGCGGCGCGGACGCTCGCGCGCCGCTCCGCGTGCTCCCCGGACTCGCCAACCGCGGCGGCGGCCGCAGGGTCCTCGGGATCCACGAGGAGGCTCGCGGTCCGCTTGCGCCGGCGCAGCTCGTCCAGCGCCGCGTTGCGCGCGATCGCGAACAGCCACGTCCGGGACGTCCCGCGGGCGGGGTCGAAGGAGTGCCGCTTGCGGTAGGCGCGCTCGAAGGCGAGCGCCGTCACGTCCTCGGCGGCGGCGCGGTCCCGCAGCATCGACCACGCGTAGGCGTGGACGTCGTCCACGCACGAACGGTAGAGCGCATCGAACGCGACGGAGGCGGTGTTCGGAGTCGGTAGAGCCATGGTCAACGTGTCGCCCATACGTCCTCTACGTCGCCGCCCGCGTTCCATCACGGACGGATCGCTCGCGGGCGCGGACGCCCGGTACCCTGCCCGTGTGCTCCGCCGGATGGCAACCCTGCTCGCCGTCGGCGTAGCCGTGCTGGCGGCCCCGGAGGCCGGGGATGCGGCGGCCACGAAGCCGTCGTCGCTCCTCTGGGCGACGGTGAACGTCTGCGACACGGCCGATCACCCCGACACGATCGGGATCCGTGGCTCGATGCCCGGCAACGGCGTCCGCGCGCAGGAGATGTACATGCGCTTCCAGCTGCAGTACCTCGCGACGGACGACGACGGCCGGTGGCACAACATCGGCGCGTCGGGGGACAGCGGCTGGATCGACGCGGGTTCGGCGAAGTACCGTCGGCGGCAGACGGGCCGCAACTTCACCGTGCGCCCGCCCGAGAGCGGCGCGTTCCGCCTGCGCGGCGCGGTGACGTTCGAGTGGCGCAAGGGCACGGACGTCGTGCGCCGCGCGCGGATGAGCACGACGGGTGGCCACGGCAACACCGCGGGCGCCGACCCGCGCGGCTTCAGCGCCGCGTCCTGCTCCGTGGCGAAGTAGCGCCGGCCTCAGCGCGGGGCGTCGAACAGCCGCGGGTCGTTGGAGATGATCCCGGTCACGCCCGGGGTCGCCTCCAGGCGGCGCAGCAGCGGCAGCTCATCGACCGTCCACACGTAGAGCTCGGCGCCCGCGTCGCGGATCGCGGCGGCGAAGCGCCGGTCGACGAGCGCCCAGTGGGCCATCACGGCGTCGATCTCCCCGCGGGCCACCCGTGCGGCGACCTGCCGCGGGATCGCGCGGCGGGCGTAGTGGACGGCGCCCAGGGCGAGCGGCCTGGTCACCGGATGCGCGAGGTAGTTGCGGCGGACCTTCGGGACCGACCAGCCCAGGCGGATGTCGGGCGCGGCGGCGCGGACGGCGGTCAGCGACGCTTCCTCCATCGTGGAGATGAGCGTCCGCTCGGCGAGGCCGGCCGCGTGCAGCGCGGCGCAGACCCGCGCCTCGTAGCCCGGCAGCTTGAGGTCGACGTCGAGGTGCACGTGCGAGAACGTCGCCTGCGCCAGGTGCGCGAGGCCTTCGACCAGGGTGAGCGCGCCGTCCACGTGCTGGTAGTCGTGCGCGAGGAAGAGCTCGCCCGTGCCGTCCTGGTGCTCGGGCAGCACGTCGAACTCGATCCAGTCCACGCCCGCCGCCAGCGCCGCGTCGAAGGACGCGGCGGTGTTGCCGGGCGCGATCAGGTCGGCCCCCTTGTGGCCGATGCGCTTGACGGTCAGTCCTGGCATCCGGGGCACCAATATACGGGCCGGTTGTCGTCGCCCAGATGGCCGCTGCGGATCTTCGTCCCGCATCGTCCGCAAGGCTTGCCGCGCAGGCCGTAGCAGGTGCGCCCGCGGTTCTGGGTGCCGTCCTTCGCGCTGCGCTGCATGCGCGGGCCGATGGAGCGCACGGCCTCCAGGACCTCCTCGTCGGCCACCGCCTGCGTCGTGCGGTGCGGGTCGATCCGGGCCGCCCAGCAGGCCTCGGTCCGCCAGACGGTCCCGAGGCCGGCGATCGTGCGCTGGTCCAGCAGCGCGTCGCCGATCGTGCGCGTCGGGTCGTCCTCGCGCAGGCGCCGCAGGAAGCGCGCCTCGTCCAGGCCCTCCTCCGCCAGGATGTCCGGCCCCAGCCCGCGGATGCGCTGGTCGGCGCGGACCCGGCCGGCCGTCATCAGCTCGAGGATCGGTCCGTCGAACTGGACGACCTCCACGTCGCCCGCCCGGACGACGAGCCACGCCCGCCGCGGGGCGCGCTTCCAGCGCTGGCCGAGCGGGTGCACGCCCCACGAGCCGGTCATCCGCAGGTGGGAGTGGATCACGAGGTCCCCCTCGAAGCGCAGGAACAGGTGCTTGCCGAGCGCGTCGACGGACTCCACGCGGCGGCCCGCCAGGCGCTGGGGCCAGCGATCGCGCCCGAAGCGCGGGTGCGGCGTGCGGACCTCGTCCGGGACCACGCCCTCCAGGACGGGCCGGATGCGGTTCGCCGCGTAGTGGATGGTGTCGCCTTCGGGCATGCCGGTCTTCTCTGAGGGTACGTTGGGGCGATGCGGACAGACCTCGCGCGCATCGTCGGAGAGCCTTACGCGCTGCCCGGTACGGGCACGGAGTACACCCAGGACGCGTCCATCGCGATGGGCCTGCGCGGCCACGCGGACGCCGTCGTCCTCCCCGGGACCGCCCAGGAGGTCGCGGACGTGGTCGCCTGGTGCTACTCCCGCGGCGTGGCGATCGTCCCGCGCGGAGGCGGCACGGGCTACTCCGGTGGCGCGACCCCTGCCCCGGTCCCGGAGGCCGCCGGGCCCGAGGGGACCGTCGTGGTCGCGCTCGACCGGCTGGACCGCATCCGCTCCTTCGACCCCGGGCTGTGGCGCATCGAGGTCGAGGCCGGGGTCACCACGCAGACGATCGCCCGGCGGGCGCGGGAGAACGGCCTGATGTTCCCTGTCGACCCGGGCGCCGCCGAGGCGTCGCAGATCGGCGGCAACATCGCGACGAACGCGGGCGGCCCGCACTGCTTCAAGTACGGCGTGACCCGCGCGTGGGTGACCGGCCTGGAGGCGGTCCTGGCGCCGGGGGAGCTCGTGCGCGTCGGCGGCCCGACCCGCAAGGACGTCGCGGGCTACGACCTCGTCGGGCTGCTCACGGGCAGCGAGGGGACGCTCGGCATCGTCACCGCCGCGTGGCTGAGGCTCCTTCCGGCGCCCGCGCACGCCGCGGTCCCGGTGGCGGCGGCGTACCCCACAGTGGACGAGGGCTGCGCCGCGATCGAGGCCGTGCTCGCGTCGGGCGTCGTCCCGGCGACCATCGAGTACCTGGACGCCGGGGCGCTCGCGGCCGCGGGCGGCTCCTTCCCGGGTGGGCTGCCGACGGGCGCCCAGTTCCTCGTGATCTGCGAGGCCGACGGCGGCGAGGACGAGGTCCGTGAGCTCGTCGAGGCGCTGGGGCCGGACGCCCGCGCGCACGAGCCGCGCGAGCTCTGGCGCTGGCGCGACGGCGTCGGCATCGCGGTGACCGCGGTGCAGGGCGGCAAGCTCAGCGAGGACATCGGCGTCCCGCTCGACCGCCTGGCCGAGGGGATCGTCGGGACGGTCGAGATCGGCATCAGGCACGGGCTGGAGGCCTGCTCGTGGGGCCACGCAGGGGACGGCAACCTGCACTCGACGTTCCTGCTCACGCCGGGCGACCACGCGCAGCTCGAGCGCGCCGAGGCGGCGGTCGAGGAGCTCTTCGACCTGGCCATCGCGCTCGGTGGGACGGTCAGCGGCGAGCACGGCCTCGGCTGGCTCAAGCGCGGGCAGCTGTCCAAGCAGTGGTCGCCGGCGGCGGTGCGGGCGCACAGCGCGGTCAAGACCGCGCTGGACCCGGCCGGCCTGTTCAACCCGGGGAAGAAGACGCCGTAGCGGCCGGGGCGAGCGCCTCAGGCGCTCAGGGTCAGCTTGCGCGGGCCCTGCCGGAACCCGCGCTCCACGAGCAGCGCCTCGAACGGGGAGCCGATGACGTCCTCACCGTCGACGCGCTCGATCTGCAGGCGGCGGCCGCGACCGCCACGGACGAACTCGGTGAGCGCGTCGATCGCGCCGGGGACGCGGTCGTCGCCCGGGTCGACGAGCGTCTGCAGGCCCTTGCCACTGCGCTCGACGTAGAGGACGGGCTCGCCGCCGACGAGCACCACGTGCGCCCCGGCCACCCGCGACGGGCGCCGGGAGGGCGCCGTCGTCTGCGGCGCGTCCGCCCGGACGGGCCACTTGAGCGCGGCGCCGTAGGCCTGGGCCGGGTCGGTCGCCGCCAGCACCTGCGCGGTGCGGTCGTTGTCCTTCTGCGCCCGCAGCCGCTCGACGGCGCCGGGCAGCGCGAACTGCGCGCCGCCCAGCCCCTCGATGAAGTAGCCGCGGCGGCAGACGCCGAGCGTCTCCAGGTCGGCGAACGCGGTGTAGAGCGCGCTGAAGCCACCGGGCACGCCTTCGGCCAGGACGGTCTCGCGGGTCACGATGCCGTGGCGCTCCAGGAGCAGCTCGGCGACGGTGCGGCGCTGCTGGTCCGGTGCGGCTGCGCGGCGGAAGATCGTGCTCGTCAGCGACCAGCGCCCCGCGACCTGGGCGGTGGCGCCGGCGCTGCGGCGGCTGCCGCCGAAACGCCGC